>JAICXV010000305.1 GCA_025934545.1 Verrucomicrobiia bacterium | reverse complement strand
GGCCGAGCATGGGAGCGTGGGCAACCTACGGCATCGGCAGCGAAGCGAACGATTTGCCGGGATTCGTGGTCTTGCAATCCGGCCCGCGCGGGCCGCGCGGCGGCCATCCGCTCTGGGGCAGCGGTTTCCTGCCGACCACTTACCAGGGCGTGCCCTTCCGCTCCGGCGGCGAGCCGATCCTCAACCTCACCCGGCCGCCCGATGTCAGCGATCAACGGCAGCGCCAGGTTCTCGACACTCTCAAAGAGTTGAACTCGGCGCGTTTAACGGATACCGGCGATCCGGAAATCGCCACGCGCATTGCCTCCTACGAGATGGCCTATCGCATGCAGACGAGCGCGCCGGAGCTGATCGATCTGGCGCGCGAGGACAAGAAGACCTTGGAAATGTACGGAGCGCAGCCGGGCAAGCCGTCTTTCGCCAATAATTGTTTGCTGGCACGCCGACTGGTCGAGCGCGGCGTGCGCTTCGTGCAGATCTTTCACGAAGCCTGGGACCAGCACGGCAATCTCACCAAAGACATCACCAAAAACTGCAAAGACACCGATCAGGCTACGGCTGCGCTAATCAAAGACCTCAAACAACGCGGTTTGCTCGAAGATACTTTGGTCGTTTGGGGCGGCGAATTCGGCCGCACGCCAATGGTGGAAACCAACAAAGAAGCTGGCCGCAGTATGGGCCGCGACCATCATCCGCAAGCGTTCACCATGTGGATGGCCGGCGGCGGCATCAAACCCGGCCTCACTCTCGGCGAGACCGATGATTTCGGATTCAACGTCGTCAAAGACCGCGTCCATGTGCACGACTTGCACGCCACTTTGTTGCACCTGCTCGGTTTCGATCACACCAAACTCACCTACCATTTTCAGGGCCGCGATTTCCGCCTCACCGATGTCGAAGGCGACCTCGTCACAAAACTGATTGCCTAGCGCGCCGCAACGTTAGAGACTCCTCACTCGTCTCTTACAATATGGTTCCGCGGAACAATTTTTATGCGAAATGGCGCGCTCAAAATCAGTCTCGCCTTTTTCTTCGCGAACCTGATGAACCAAATCCTCGCGAGCGCCTCGTCCAAAGTATCTGGCATCACCAACGCATTCTCCGCGATCAATTGCGCACGCTTGATGGACGCGCCGTTCGCGTGCTCCATCCCGGATTTTGGAATCACGGGTCTGGACCTGATTTCAAAAGTGCCGTGATTCAATTCGAAGGTGAACGTCCGAAATCCGGCGACGTCGAGATCGATCTCGTTCCAGCCGGCTGGCGTGGCCACGGTCATGATCGCAACGCCGCATTTGGCAACGTCATCCTTCACGTCGTCTGGAACAAAACCGAATCCAGCACCGCGCTCAACACCTTGGCTCTCGAGCCGTTCCTCGACGCGCCTCTCGCCGAACTGACATCTGCCATCGGCGGCGAAACAGGGCAAAGATGGCCCGACGAATTGCGCGGCAAATGTTGTGCACCACTGAACGAACTTCCAGCCGACCGCATCGTCGATCTATTGCAACAAGCCGCCTGGATCCGTCTCCAACGCAAAGCCAGCGAACTCGAAGCTCGCGCGCGTCAGGCCGGCTGGGAGCAGGCTTTGTGGGAAGGGCTTTTTCGCGGTCTCGGCTACAAACAAAACGTCTGGCCCATGCAACGGCTCGCGGAAATTCTGCCGCGAACCACCGACCGCGAAGCGTCGACACTGGCACTGCAAGCGCGATTTTTCGGCAGTGCCGGCTTGTTACCCGACGACGTCGCCAACGAGCGTTCGCAACCGTATCTCCGCAGCCTTTGGGACATCTGGTGGCGCGAACGCGAAAATTTTTCTGACGTCGCTCTGCCGCCAACGCTTTGGCGCTTCACGGCCTTCGCCCCGCCAATCAACCGCAACGCCGACTCGCGCTGGCTGCTCATTGGGTCGGCGCGCCAAAATTTCTGCAACGCCTCGAACAATGGTTCATTGATGACGGCGAAAACGAGTCAGCAATCGATTCGCTCTTGGAATGTCTTCAGCCCGACTGCGACGAATTCTGGTCCTGGCACTGGAGCCTGCGTTCGGCTCGCCTGTCCAAACCGCAACCATTACTTGGTTCAAGTCGCGTGACCGACCTCGCCATCAACGTCATTCTCCCGTGGTTCTGGGTCCGCGCGCAGGCTGGAAAAAATCGAAAACTCGAAGCCCTCGCCGAAAAGCGATACTTTGAATGGCCCGCCGCGCAGGACAATTCCGTGCTTAAACTCGCGCGCCAAAGATTATTGGGAGGCCGGCATCTTCGCGGCGCGACGACCGCAGCCGCTCAACAAGGATTACTACAAATCGTACGCGATTTCTGCGAGCACACCGATGCCGTGTGTACAGATTGTTTATTTCCGGATTTAGTGCGCAGTTGGAATGCGCAAACGCCGTCAACGTAGCCGCCGAGGTAACGAGGCGGATTGCCGATTAAGCCTTATTAATTTCCAACTTGTCGAACGCGTTATTCCCGAAACTCTGCTTCGCTGAATCCCCATTGTTTTCGCCATTTTCAGCATTCGCATCATTCTTCGCGTTGCTCGCATCTTCGGCCGCTTCGGACGCTTCGACATCCACATCCTCACCGCGCGGATTTTTCGCGCGTTTATTGCGAGGCAGCGGACTAATCATCACGTTGATGCCTTTGCCGATCAATTTCGGGTCCGCGTCAGGATGCCCGAACGGCGTCAAGTCCTAGACGAACTTGTTCACTTGTTGAAAACCAAATTCCTTGTGCGCCATTTCGCGACCGCGAAAACGCAAGGTCACTTTGACCTTCATGTCCGTGCACAGAAAATCGATCGCATGCTGGAACTTTACGCCGAAATCATGCGGGTCGATGTTCGGGCTCAGTTGAATTTCCTTAACCTTGTTCGCGTGCTGATGCTTCTTGGATTCCTTTTCCTGCTTGGCCAGTTCGTAACGATACTTGCCGAAATCCACCAACCGGCACACCGGCGGGTTCGCGTTCGCCGCGATCTCGACGAGGTCGACACCTTTGGCGCGCGCCATATTGATAGCATCGCTCAGCGGCAATACGCCGAGCTGTTTCTTATCCACGTCAATAACGCGCACTTCGCGGGCGCGAATCTTCCCGTTGACGCGTGTGAAAGGACCAGGAGCAGGTCTAGGAGAAAAAGGGCGACTCAAGACGCCCTCACCGGTTGAAGCTGTTTCATGAATTGTTCTAACATCAAACCAGTCCTGCGACACGCAGGACAAAATGGGCACGGCCCATTCGAACGATTAACATTATTATTAAACACTCTCATCGAATTTTCGCAAGAGTTTTTGGGCTGATGCCAAATACTCGACGCCGCCTAAGGCTTCACCAGCAATGACACGATATTTTTCTGTCCATCAACAACTTATAACAAAACGCTCAACGTTATTCGTTTGCTTTTTCCTCTAAACAGCTAAAAATTAAATCACGATGAACGCCAACGGCAAACATGTCCTCGTCCTCGGCGCCGGGTTCGGTGGCCTGACCTTTTGCCAAAAATTTAATCACCCATCCGCGCACGTCACCATCGTTGATCGCCAGAACCATCACCTCTTCCAACCCCTGCTCTATCAAGTCGCCTCCGCCGGTTTGTCCGCGCCCGACATCGCTCAACCCGTTCGCGCCATTTTGTCGAAACATCGCAACATCGACGTCCTCATGGAAGAAGTCGTCGACATCAATCTAGCGCAACGCCAGGTCGTCCTCGCCAAAGATGTTCTCACTTACGACTATCTCGTCCTCGCGATGGGCAGCGTCACCAGTTATTTCGGCCATCCTGAATGGGAACAATTCGCGCCCGGCCTCAAATCGCTCGACGACGCCTTGCGCATTCGCCGCAAAGTCCTGCTCGCATTCGAAAACGCCGATGACGAAACCGATCCTGCGCGCCAACGCGAACTCATGACGATCGTCGTCGTGGGTGGCGGCCCAACCGGCGTCGAACTCGCCGGAACATTTGCCGAACTGGCGCGTTTTGTTTTGCGAAAAGATTTTCGCCACATCGACCCGTCCAAAGCGCACATTATTTTGGTCGAAGGTTCACCGCGAATCCTCAGTCATCTGCCCGAAAAATTGTCGATCAAAGCGACCGAGCAACTCAAAAAACTCGGCGTGGAAGTCCTCACCGGCATCCGCGTCGAATCCATCAGCGAAGGCAAAGTCAAACTGCCCGACCGCGAAATTCGCGCCGCCAATATAATATGGGCCGCCGGCGTCGGCGCCACGCCACTGACAAAAAAACTCGGCGTCCCCTTGGACAAAGCCGGACGCGTCAAAGTCAATCCAGACCTGTCTGTCGCTGATTATAAAAACGTCTTCGCCATCGGCGACATGGCCCTTTGCATGCAACCCGACGGCAAATCTGTCCCCGGCGTTTCCCCCGCCGCCATGCAACAGGCCCGTCACGTCGCCAAAATCATCGAAACCGAACTTAACAATCGTAGCCGCCGACGTGAGGAGGCGGATGGGGCGATAGGTGCATCGAGTCCGCCTCCT
>JAICXV010000396.1 GCA_025934545.1 Verrucomicrobiia bacterium | reverse complement strand
TCCAGTGGCGCGTTTGGATTCCGCGATCAATTGCAGGACACCATGGCTCTTGTTCACGCCCATCCGCGTGCGTTGCGCGAACAAATTCTTTACGCGGCCGCCCATCAATTCGTCGAAGGCGATGTCCAACACTGGTGGCATCCGCCCACCAATCGCGGTGTCCGCACCCATTTCTCCGACGATTACCTCTGGCTGCCGGCCGCGGTTTGCCGCTACGTCTCCACCACCGGCGATGACGCTATCCTCAACGAAACCGTGCCGTTCATCGAAGGTCGCCCCATCAAACCGGACGAAGAAGCTTACTTTGACCTGCCGCGCCTCGGTCCGTCGTCGACGCTTTACGAACATTGCGTCCGCGCTGTTAACAATGGTTTGAAATTTGGTGCGCACGGAATCCCGCTCATCGGCTGCGGCGACTGGAACGACGGCATGAACCTCGTCGGCGAACACGGCAAAGGCGAAAGCGTCTGGCTTGCGTTCTTTCTGCACAATGTCCTGACTCAATTTGCCGGGGTCGCGCGCAAACGTCAGGACGATACGTTCGCCCGCAAATGCATCGACGAAGCAGCGCGCCTCCAGCAACACATCGAACAAAATGCGTGGGACGGCAATTGGTATCTGCGCGCCTGGTTCGATGACGGCACTCCGCTTGGTTCCAGCCAAAACGAGGAATGTCAGATCGATGCTTTACCTCAAAGCTGGGCCGTGATTTCTGGAGTGGGCGATCCGCAACGCGCCCGCCAGGCCATGGATGCCGTCGACCAACGCCTGGTCCGACGCGATGGAAAACTCATCCAACTATTTACGCCAGCCTTTGACAAATCCGCGCTCAATCCCGGCTACATCAAAGGCTACGTGCCCGGCATTCGCGAAAATGGCGGCCAATACACTCACGCCGCGGTCTGGACAATCATCGCATTCACCATGATGGGCGACCATCGGCGCGCATGGGAATTGTTCCGCATGATTCTTCCGCCGAATCACAGCCGCAATCCTGATGAAGCCAATCTCTACAAAGCCGAACCCTACGTTTCTGTCGCAGACATATATGGCGTGCCGCCCCACGTCGGTCGAGGTGGCTGGACCTGGTATACCGGTTCAGCGGGCTGGCTCTATCGCTTGATTCTCGAACACCTGCTCGGCGTCCGCCGCGAAGGCGACAAATTGGCGTTCGCCCCGTGCGTCCCGCCCGAATGGAAAAACTTCAAAGTCCACTACCACTTCGGCAAAGCCAGCTACCATATCGAACTGCGCGCCAATCAGACGTGGGTGAAGGTTCAAAAAATTTCCGTCGACGGCGCTCAACAAACTGGAGAGACCCTTGCGCTGAAAGACGACGGCAAAGAACACACCGTCGAAGTAATCTTTTAACCGGAGCGCGGACTTTAGTCCGCTTCACCGTCGCTAGTTAATATGATCCGAGATGCTGCTCGCTTTCCCGAGCGAAGCGGACTGAAGTCCGCGCTCCGATCTTAGTTCTGCCAATTATCTCGCCCTACCCCTTCAAAATCGACAAAAACTGCTTCATCGCCGGCGAAAGAACTTTATTCTTTTTATAAATCGCCGCCAGTGGTCGATACAGATCCAGTCCTTCAATCTTCAGTTCGGCCAAAGTCTGCTTCGCGACTTCCTGCGTGATCGTTCCTTGCGGCACGATCGAAATACCCGCTTCGATTTCCACGGCGCGCTTCACTGTTTCGATGTTGTCGAACTCCATCACATTTTGGACTTCGACATTTTCATCTTTCAAAATGCGATCGATCGCTTTGCGCGTCGGGATATCGGGTTCGAAACCGATAAATTTCTGGCCGGCCAACTGCGTCAGTTTGATCGTCTTGTTTTTTGCCAACGGATGTTGCGGATGGCAGATCAACACCAGCGTATCTTTGCGCAACGGCACCATTTCCAACTTGTTGTCCTTGGTCGGATACGCCACCAAACCCAAATCAACCACGTTCCCGAGCACATCCTCATAAACCTGGTTGGCGCGACGATATTCCACGTGCACGTTGACCGTTGGGAAACTCTTCAAAAACTTTTTCAGATACGGCGGGAGATCGTGCAAACCGATGCTGTAAATCGTCGCCACGCGAATCGTGCCCGAAATAATGTCCTTCAATTCCTGCAAGCGGCTGTGCAGAGAATCATAAGTTTGAATCATCTGCTTGCTGTATTCGTAAAGCACCTGGCCTTCCCGCGTGAGGCGGAATTTCTTTTTGCTGCGCTCGATCAAAAGCGATTTGAACTGTTTCTCCAGAGAGCTGATCTGCTGGCTGACCGCGGACTGCGTGACATTATTGATTTGCGCCGCCTTCGTGAAACTCTCCGTTTCGGACAGGTCACAAAACACTTTCAAACTCTCGATTTGCATTAGCTTAATTTAAGCCAGAACCCCACCATGAAGTCAACTTATGAAGCGCTTTAGGTGTAAGAAACCAGAATAAAGCCGCAACTTCACAGGAACTCATAACTCTCTCTGATACCGAACCCTTTCGCCCAATTCCAAACCGAGTTGAATCCGTGATTCATCCGTGTTCAATCTGTGGCTATTTAATCTTTGATTCGCCGTACAACTTCGTAAAAGCCTGTAAAAGCTTGCCTGCTTCATCCTTCTTCTGCTCGCCCATCGCCAAAACCTCCGAGTGCGACAATTTCCCGGCATCGCGCGACGCGGCCAGATTGCTGATAAACGAAACTCCGGCCACTGCCATCCCGTGCTGCCGCGCCACGATTGCCTCCGGCACAGTGCTCATTCCAACGGCATCCGCGCCCAGCGTTCGGAACGCTGTAATTTCCGCAGGCGTTTCATAGTTCGGTCCCGTCACCGCGAGATAAACTCCGCAATGCCACCGCACCTTGCTCAGCTTGGCGGCCTTGATTGCGATGTCCGTCAACTGGCGATCGTAACATTCGGTGAGATCCACAAAACGTGGCAGTCCTGCAATCGCCGGACCGCGCAACGGATTTGCGCCCATCAAATTAATATGATCATCCATGATCATGAAATCGCCTGGCCGAAATTTCTTATTCACGCCACCGCCCGCGTTCGTCAGCAACAACGACTTCACTCCAAACTCCGCCAGCGTCCGCACCGGAAACACGACGCGCTCCATGTCATGACCTTCGTAATAATGCGCGCGGCCTTTTAGCACGACGACTGGAACCTTTTCAAAATGCCCAAAAATCATCTTCCCCGCATGTCCGCTCACGCCGACGGGCGGGAAACCCGGCAACAGCCCGTAACTAATCTCGTGCGCCACCTTGAGATTATTGACCGCTTGTTGAAACCCGCTGCCGAGAATCATGGCCAGTTGCGGGCGGAACGGAGCCTGTTTCTTGAGGAGAGCCGCTGTCTTTTTCGGATCGTGCATTTGTTTGAGCCAAGCATTATTCGACGATTGCGCCGCAGTGCAACGTTATTTCAAGGCTACGATCTGCAACGCGCCCTAGGGAAACGGTCGCGCAAAAAAATTTCACCGGAAAGTTGCCCTTTCCTGCCCTTAGTCGCCCTTTTCAACCCTTTTCCGCCCTTTTGGGGGGATGGGCTTGCCCCGATTTATTGGACACGGATTTTTTATAATTATTCACGTGTTCCTTTGCTTTCAAAATCCACAGGGGATTGATAACCCAGAGCGCTGTGGAGCCGTTTTGGGTTATAAAAGGTTTCGATGTAATCGAAGATAGCGAGGTTGGCTTCGGCATGCGATTGGAAGTTGCGATGGTGAAGCCATTCAGTTTTGAGCGTGCTCCAGAACGATTCCATCGCGGCGTTATCGTAGCAGTTGCCTGCCGAGCTCATGCTGGGAAGAGCAGCGAATGAAGAGAGCAACTGACGATAGTCGGCGCTGGCGTATTGGCAACCGCGATCGGAGTGATGAAGTAAACCCT
>JAICXV010000700.1 GCA_025934545.1 Verrucomicrobiia bacterium | reverse complement strand
GGGGCCGCGCTAAAGGCGGGTTGCAACTCGATACCCGCGAAACGTTGCTCAAGGGCGGCGATTCCGGCGCAGCGATCGTTCCCGGCAAAAGCGATGAGAGTTATCTCGTTGCGCTTGTGGCGGGCGTCGATCCCGACAGTGTCATGCCGAAAAAAGGAACGAAGTTATCGAAAGAGCAGGTTGGTGTCGTTCGCGCCTGGATCGATCAAGGTGCGAATTGGGACGCCGGCGTCACGTTCGGGAAAATTCCAGCGAAAAACCTGACGCCGCGTTCACCCGAAGTTCCCGCCGGCAAAGCCAGCAATCCCGTCGACCGATTTTTGGATCCCTATTTTGCATCCCACAAAATTAAACCAGCGAAGGCCGTGGATGATCGCGTATTCGCACGGCGTGTTTACCTCGATACTATTGGTTTATTGCCGCCGACGAGTGAGCTCGAAGCGTTCGTCGCCGACAAGCGTGCCGATAAGCGCGAACGGCTTGTCCACCGATTGCTGGGCGAAGACGAACAATACGCGCAGCATTGGATTTCGTTTTGGAACGATGTTTTGCGCAACGATTACAAAGGCACCGGTTACATCGATGGCGGACGCAAACAAATTACGAAATGGCTCTACAGTGCGTTGCTGACGAATAAGCCCTTCGACCAATTCGTCGGCGAATTGATTGATCCGAATGCCGATTCGGAGGGGTTCACCAAAGGCATCGTCTGGCGCGGCGCGGTCAACGCAAGCCAGATTCCACCGATGCAGGCCGCGCAGAATATTTCGCAGGTCTTCATGGGCATCAATCTCAAGTGCGCCTCGTGCCACGACAGTTTCATTAACGACTGGCAGCTCAGCGATTCCTACGGCCTCGCCAATATATACAGCGACGAAACGCTGGAAATCGCCCAGTGCGACAAACCGACCGGCAAAAAGGCCGCAACGAAATTTTTATTTCCTGAACTGGGCACCGTTCCCGCCACCACCAATAAACACGAACGTTTGGAGGCTTTAGCGAAAATTGTCTGCGATAAAAAGGACGGTCGTCTCCCGCGCACGTTCGTCAATCGTTTGTGGCAAAAATTTCTCGGCCACGGCCTGATCGAGCCCGTCGATGACATGGACCAGATCGCGTGGAATCAGGACTTGCTCGATTGGCTTGCGGAAGATTTGGTCGCGCACCATTACGATGTGAAACACACCATAGCCCAAATTCTCACATCGCAAGCCTACCAGTTGCCCGCAGTGAATTACGGCGAAAATGTGCAAAATTATGTATTTCGCGGGCCGTCCGTGCGCCGCATGAGCGCCGAAGAATTTCGCGATGCATTGACAGCGTTGACTGGAGTCGGGTACGCGATGCCTACCGCTGAGGTCACGCCAAGTCAGGCAGTCACCAATAAATTCAAAGTGCCCGCCGGACTTAAATTTATCTGGAACGAAAAAGACGCCGCGAAATCGGCTCCTGCCGAATACGTTTATTTCCGCAAGACGTTCAATTTGAAATCGACGCGCGGCCTCGACGCGCTGGCCATGGTCGTTTGCGACAATAGTTTTACGCTTTATCTGAACGGTAAAAAAGTCGGCGCGGGCGACCAGTTCAAGGAAGCCTATCGCTTCAACATCGCGCCGCTGCTGCGCGCCGGCCAAAACACCATCGCCATCGAAGCCGTCAACCATCGCCCCGACAATTCGTTGCCCAAACGCAATCAGACCGACAGCGCTGGAGCCAATCCCGCCGGTCTTCTGTTCTACGGCCGCATCCGATACGCCGAAAATGGCGCGCAGAAATCGAACGACGTCGTGTCGGACAAAACCTGGCTGCAAACGAACAAATTCCAGGAAGGTTGGGAACAGGAAAAATTCGCCACCGCCAATTGGCAAAACGCCGTTGAACTCGGGGCGTTCAATATGGAGCCGTGGCGTGTCACCAGGATTTATCTCGCCACAAAAATGGCTGGCGCTTACGAAGGCACAATCCGCGCCTCGCTAGTCGCGGCGGACCCGTTGATGGTCGCGTTAGGTCGGCCGAACCGCGAACAGGTGGTGACTGTGCGCTCCTCGGAAGCCACCACGTTGCAGGCACTGGAGCTGACCAACGGCGAAACGCTTTCGCAGATTCTAAAACGCGGCGCAGCGGACATGGTCGGCAAAACAAACAATTCACGCAAATTG
>JAICXV010000678.1 GCA_025934545.1 Verrucomicrobiia bacterium | reverse complement strand
TTCGGATTTGATTCGAATTTCGAGATTCGAGTTTCGAATTTACTTTTGCGCCCCGTCCCACTCCATGCACTTGCTGACGACGTAATCCACCTCGTCCTCTCTCAACTCAGGGAACATGGGCAGTGAAATGCAGCTCGCCGCGTTGCGTTCGGCATTTTCAACCGAACCGACGATGCGTGCGCCTTTGCCCCACGGATAGCCAGCCTGTTTGTGGATCGCGATCGAGTAGTGGGTCTTGGCATCCACGCCATTATCATTGAGGAATTTTAAGAATCCATCGCGCGCCGCGGGATTCTTTGTCTCAATCACGTAAAGATGCCAGACATGCCGGTAACCCGGCTTTTCAGTGGGCAGCGTGAAATTCTTTGCGCCTTTGAGGCCGGCGGTATAACGCGCTGACCATTTCCGGCGATTGTCGTTCCAGGCATCGATGTGCTTGAGTTTCGCGCTGAGAACGCCCGCATGCAAATCGTCCAGGCGGCTGTTGAAGCCGAAGCTGTGGACGTTGCGCGCGTTCGAGCCGTGATTTCGCAGCTTGCGGACAGTGGTGTCGATTTTTTCGTTGTTCGTGACGAGCGCGCCACTATCGCCGAACGTTCCCAGGTTTTTCTGGATGATAAAACTCGTGGTCGCCGCATCGCTAAGTTCGGCGATTTTGAATCCGTCGCCTTTCGCGCCGATCGCCTGCGCATTGTCTTCGATGACATACAGCTTGTGCTTATCAGCGATTTTGCGGATCGCCTTCATGTCCGCGCATTGGCCATACAGGTGGACAGGAATGATCGCCTTCGTCTTCGGAGTGATGGCCGCTTCGATTTTTGACGGATCAATGCACTTGGTCACCGGGTCGCAATCCACGAACACGGCCGTCGCTCCCGCGATCCAAATCCCTTCCGCCGTGGCAAAGAAAGTGTTCGGATGCGTAATAACTTCGTCGCCCTGGCCGATGCCGAGCGCCATGAGTGCCAGCCAAATGGCATCGGTGCCGTTGGCCAGACCAATGGCATATTTCGTGCCGTGGTAAGCAGCAAGTTCCCCTTCGAACTTCTTAAGCATGGGACCCATGACATACTGGCTGCTTTCAAGAACGGTTTGGATGTTCTGATCGATCTCCGACTTGATGTTGTGATACTGACGGACGTGTCCGTAAAATTCAACTTTCATAGAGGCGGGAAACGCTACTGATGCCGGGGGAAAGGACAAGGAAAAAGCGATGCCACGACAGGAAAAAGCGATGCCAGTGCGGAGTGCCGGAGTGCGGAGCGGGGAATGCGGAGTTATCAGAAACATCCAAATTCCAACATCCAACATCCAGAGAAGCTCCAAACATCAAGCTCCAACCTCCAGAGAAACACCAAACATCAAATCCTAAACTGGATGTAACCTGAACCCGCGCGGTTCCGTCTATCACTGCGCGGTCTGGGTCGCCGCTTTCGCTATTGCCTGAAAATCATGTTCAGCCTTCTGCGCGGAAGCGGTTTCAATCAAAAGACGGTACGTGTTGCCTGGAGTCAATTGGCCGGGCGTAGTTCCGGCGACTTTGGGATGCATGCCTTTGACAGGCACGCCATATGTGAGATCTTTCGTCGGCACGGAATTGGAGTCCGACACCAGATACCAGATCGCGTGAGGATATTTGCTCGTCTGGATATCGCTGACCGGAATCACCTGCACGGACGTAAGCTTGAGTTTGCGATCAAACCCAAACACAACCGGATTCACCGGCGAATCGTCCGCCACGACCGGCGGTTTGCGCCTGGAGAAAGACGGCCGCGGCATCGAGCGATGATAAACATGAATATGATCGCCCGCAAACCAGTCTCTATTCAGGTAGAGCGAAAGGCCGCCCAGCACGACGGCGACTACAATGAGCGTCCATTGTTTCCTTGTCATACGCGTACTGGTTGACGCTTCAGATTAAGAAATATTCGAGACGCTCTGAAAACTGAATTGCACGAATGCATCATATGAAAACGCTTTTGCAAAATTTGTTCAACGCACCGCGACCGGATGCCGGTTCAAAACCGAACCGCTCTGGATTCACCTTGATTGAACTGCTGGTCGTCATCGCGATTATCGCGATCCTCGCCAGCATGCTGCTGCCCGCGCTCGCGCGAGCCAAGGAGTCGGCCAATCGGGTTTCGTGCGCTGACCATCTGAAACAACTCGAAACGAGCCTCAAGCTCTATAGCAACGATTACGATGGCTACTATACCGCGCGCACCAACGCCTATCGCTGGCCTACCGTGCTTCAGGATTATTATCAAACCACGAATGTTTTGCTCTGCCCTACC
>JAICXV010000187.1 GCA_025934545.1 Verrucomicrobiia bacterium | reverse complement strand
TTAGGATGGTTTAAAAGAACATTTGCCCTTGCCGCGACGGCTTTTCTCGTCGCCGGTTGCAGTGGAATCAACACCCAGCAAACGATCAATCCGCTGATGTTCTTTTTGCCCGGCATCGGGCAAACTAAGCCTGCTGAAAAACAGCAAACGGCGCCTACCCAAACGGCTTCTTTGACGCACATTGCAGGGGACACAACGGACTCTGTGCAACTTAATTAAAGATTATGCGATTCCCTCTCGCGTTATCGGCGAAAATCGCCGGTCATATTGTCAAACACAAGCTCAAGCGCACCCCGAAATTCGCGATGGTGTTGCAGCTCGAGCCGCTCCACACGTGCAATCTAACTTGCACCGGTTGCGGGCGTATCCGTGAATATTCGACGAGCCTCAAGGACATGATGTCGCTCGAGGACTGTCTGGCGTCCGCGCAGGAATGCGATGCGCCGATGGTTTCGATTTGCGGCGGGGAGCCGTTGATTTATCCGAAGATCGAGGAATGTATCGATGGCATTCTTAAACAGGGGCGCATCGTTTATGTCTGCACGAACGGGATGTTCATGCGCAAGAAGATGAAGGATTATCTCGCTTCGATCTACAATGCGGAGTTGGAGCCTACGTTGACGAAGCTCGTTGAGGAAAAATTGATTTCGGAGAAGGACGTCGAAACGATTCGTAAAGGAAAGAACGATGGACGCCCGACGATTCGCCCATCGAAATGGATGTATTGGAATGTGCACGTCGATGGACTGGAATATACGCATGACTTGATCGTTGAGCGCGAAGGCGTCTTCAAGGAATGCGTCGAGGCCATTAAAATGGCGAAGATTTTGGGGTATCAGGTCGCGACAAACACGACGGTTTACAAGGAAACTGAGGTCAAAGAAATCGAGCAAATGTTCGAATTCTTTTCATCGCTGGAAGTCGATGGCCACACGATTTCGCCCGGATACGATTACGACGCGGCGAAGAAAGACATGGTCAAGCGCCTCGGTAAACAGCCCGAAGATTTTTTCCTGACCCGCGCGATGACCCGCGCGAAATTCAAAGATATCCAAAAGTGGGGCGAACGTTTCACAATTTTCGGCACGCCGGTTTACCAGGAATTTCTCGCCGGCAAACGGGAGTTGACCTGCACGGCGTGGGCAATCCCGACACGCAATATTCGCGGTTGGAAAGCCCCCTGCTACCTCATGACCGACGGTCATTATCCGAGCTACCAGGAAATGTTGCGCGAAGTGAAGTGGGAGAAATACGGCGTGCATGACGGCGTCGCGCGAGATCATCGTTGCGAAAACTGCATGGTGCATTGCGGCTACGACCCGAGCGGCGCGCTTGGCACGAACTATCAGCGCGGCGATAACTGGAAGAATTTTCGATATAACTTCGGCGCGAAGCCCAAGCCGTATTACGAAGGCCGAAACGTCAACGCGTTCAATGGCGTTTCGATTGGCAAAGGGCACCTTGCCGAAGCGAAGGCGGCGATCAATTCTCCGCGCGCC
Organism: Verrucomicrobiia bacterium; assembly: GCA_025934545.1. Taxonomy (GTDB): domain Bacteria; phylum Verrucomicrobiota; class Verrucomicrobiia; order Limisphaerales; family Palsa-1400; genus JAICXV01. The sequence goes on along the minus strand of JAICXV010000187.1, from coordinate 4,244 downwards.
GCGATGAATGGCGCGCAATCTGTTTTCCAACGCCGCGAAGAGCCGCATGATCACAAAGAAGGTGGTTCGTGCGGGTCCGGCGATACGGCGCAACGCGACGAATTATTGTCGAAGATTGCTGCGAATAAAAAAGCCGAATAAACGATGAAACTGGTCGAGTTTCCAGCGCTGCATGATCCCCGTTATCCAGTTCACAAAGCTGCCGCTGAACTCGAACCGTATCTTCGTATTATCGTGGAGCGGTTTCATCCAGAGAAAATTATTCTCTTTGGAAGCTATGCTTACGGACAACCAGACGAACATAGCGACTTCGATTTATTGGTGGTGCGAACCGGAATTACGTCGGAAAAACAGAGCAATATCGAAATTCGCCGTGCGCTCTGGGACGTGCCGGGCCATCGTCCGTCGTTTACATTTCTCAGCAAGACTCCAGAACAGATCGAGGAGCGATTGCGCGTCAAAAGTCCGTTTTACGAAGACATCGTCGGCAAAGGCGTTGAAGTCTATGCTGCGTAAGCCAACGGACGAAAAAAATCCGGGTGATTGGTTCCTGTTAGCCGCTGACCGCCTCAAGGCAGCCGATTCGCTCTGGAAACACGAAGGCTTTACCGCCGCAGGTATTGAATTATTACAAGAATCTTTGGAACGTTATCTCAAAGGGTATCTCATCGCTAAAGGATGGAGATTGATCAGGACTCACGACTTGGAAGAGCTGATTGGTGATGCGAAAACCTTTGATGCTGCGTTCGGCAAATTCGTCGGGCTAGCAGAAGAGTTGACAGAAGATTTCTTCCTTCAACATTATCCCGGCCACGATATGACAGAGCTTGGGCTCAACTACGAGCAGATGCGCAATCAAACAACCGAGTTGGTTGATTTGATCAAGAATTCGTTACCGCAATTTTTAATTCAACCTGGCACAAACAAATGAGCAAGACCCTATTCCTTTCACCTCCAAGTTTTGATGGCTTTGATGGCGGCGCCGGTGCGCGTTATCAGGCGCGTCGCGAAGTGACGTCTTACTGGTATCCGACGTGGCTGGCGCAGCCAGCGGCGCTCACGCCGAACAGCAAGTTGCTGGATTGCCCGCCCATCGACATGAATATCAAGCAATGTCTGGCCGAGGCGTTGAACTTTGACCATGTCATCATCAATACTTCGACGCCGTCGTTGAAAAACGACTGCAAAGTTGCCGAAGCGATCAAGGCGCAACGCCCGGATACGAAGATCGGTTTTGTCGGAGCGCATGCTGCGGTATTGCCGACAGAAACGCTCAAGGCGTCGACGGCAATTGACTGGGTTGGTCGCAAAGAGTTTGATTTCACTTGCAAAGAAGTCGCTGAAGACCGTCCGCTCTCGTCAATCGATGGGCTTTCCTACAAAACGCCGGAAGGCAAAATCGTTCACAACAAAGAGCGCGAAATGATTTCGAACATGGACGTGCTGCCGTGGGTGATCGACACCTACAAGCGCGACCTGCAGATTGAGAAATATTTCATCGGCTACCTGATGCACCCATACATCAGTCTCTACACCGGTCGCGGTTGCCCTGCTCAATGCAGCTTCTGCCTCTGGCCGCAGACGATTGGTGGTCACAAATATCGGGTACGTTCGCCGGAAAACGTCGCGGCCGAAATGGCTTATGCGAAGAAGTTGTTCCCGCAAGTTGCGGAGTTTTTCTTCGATGACGACACCTTTACCGCGAACCTGCCGCGTGCGCGCGAAATCGCCAAAAAACTCGCGCCGCTCGGTTTGACGTGGTCATGCAATAGCCGCGCGAATCTCGATTATGACACGATCAAGCAGTTCAAAGACTCCGGTCTGCGCCTGTTCCTGGTCGGTTACGAATCGGGTAACGACGACATTCTTACGCGCATCAAAAAAGGTGTCACCACTGACGAAATGCGTCGTTTCACTAAAGCCTGCCACAAAGCCGGCGTTGTCATTCACGGCACGTTCATTTTGGGTCTACCCATCGAGACGCCGCAGTCGATCGAAAACACGATCCGTTTCGCGCAAGAGCTCGACGTGTTCAGCATCCAAGTTTCGCTCGCGGCGCCCTACCCGGGCACCGAACTGTTCGACATGGCCCGTCAAAACGGCTGGTTCTCGAAGAAAGACAAAGGCGATATCGTGCACAACGACGGTTTCCAACAAAGCGCGCTCGAATATCCGGGCATGCCGAAGGATTTGATCTTCGAGGAAGTGGACCGTTTTTATCGCGCCTATTACCTGCGCCCGAAACCGATCCTGCGCATCATCAAGACGATGTTGGAAGACAAAGACGTCTGCGTCCGCCGTTGCCGTGAAGGATTTGAGTTCTTCAAGAGCCTGCGCCAACGGAAATCGGACTTGCGCGCCCAACGTGCCGCTGCTCCGCAACTTGCAGCAGTATAATAGTAAACGGAGCACGGCTGTGTCGAAGACCAGCCATGGCCCGTCTGAATTCGGCGCTGCGTCGGAAGTGATGCCGTCAAACGAACCGATATGAAAATGCACGCCGTTGCAAAATTGTTGTTGGTCGCGTCCCTGGTCGCGGCGGGCACCTGTGCCAACGCGGTCGAACTAACCGCCCCAACAATCGTCAACAAGATGCGCAATGCCTACGCGGATCTGTCCACGTATCGTGATACAACTTTGTGCATCCATAATTACGCGAACGACAGTTGGACAAATTCGTGCTCAACTTTGATGGGCGGGCGAAACTGCTATCGGATCGACGTAACGACAGGGCCACACCCCTTCGTCGAAACTACGACTTACGCATCTGACGGCGTTCATTGGTACCATAACATGCTCAAGTATTCTACCGACCCTCTCCCCAACCTGACCTCAGTCGTCCAGGACAGTCGCGTGCCGGCGCTGTTTTTCAATGTGGCATGGGGAAACATTGCGGCGGACCTCGCACTACCAGTTCACGGAAACACCGTTCGATCTGACGATGAAAACGTAAATGGCACGCCTTGCTATGTTCTCACCCGGCGGGATGACACCTCAAACGTTCCGCGCCAATTAACTGCCTGGATTGGGAAGGATGATTTTCTGATCCGAAAATGGATGGACGAAGAGCTTGCTCCGACTCAAACCCATCGCAAAACAGTAGAATTACACGGCAACATCGTCACAAACGAAACTATCAAAAGAGAAGAATACACGCGCGACTTACCCGATCATAAATCACGGCGACAAGCTTCGGCAGGAAAACCGAAGAATTAATCAGGAATCTCGCGCGGAATCGCCTGGCAGATATCCCGCCACCCGGGGAAGTTCCATTTGTTTGGAAAATCTTTGCATTGCTGAGGTTTTACTGGTTGCACGGTACAATCGATTCCATTGAGGAAAATACATTCGTGATTTGGCTTTTCGACCAGCGACAAGCCGCGCTTATCAGTGTGCAAACGGGTGTATTTTTGGATGAAATCGAATTCGGAAAGGCCTTTGAACTTTGCCAACGCGGCGATTTCGGTCTCGCTCACGCGAACGTTTCCAGGCCAGCGACAGCAGGCGGTGCAGCGTTGGCATTCGTAGAAGATGGCCACGGAAAAAAGCTCCAACATCCAACATCAAAAATCCAGAGAAACTTCAATCACCACACTTCAGTTACAGAATACACCTTTGGAGCTTCTCTGGTGCTTGGTGTTTGGGGTTTGGAGCTTTCAGTGTTTCGGTCGCAGAAGGATTGCCTTTTTATTAGTGCCTTCTACTTCCACGCTGCTGGCTTCGATGCCGGGCGCGTCTTTCAATGCGGCGTAAATGATACGGCGGTCGAAGGCACTCATGGGCTCGAGCTCAACGACATCGCCCCAGCGGCGAACTTTTTCTGCGGCGGCCTGGGCTTTTTGGACGAGGGTGTCGCGGGCTTTCGCGCGATAACCGCCCACGTCGACCGTGACCTTAGCGACGTTTTGGTCCTGTTGGAACAGGATGCGGTTGACGAGATATTGAAGGTCCGAAAGAGTTTGGCCCTGGCGACCGATGAGGCGACCGGAGTCCTCGGTTTTGACGTCGAGGAAAATGCCGTCTTCGAGAGTATGTTCTTCAACGGTGGCATCGAACCCCAGCTCTTTGAGGAGCCGTTCCAGAGTTGCTTTCGGTTGAGCTGGCATAAAGTCAGTGAGTTAAAGCAGCCGCGAATATAGCGATTACGCTTCGAAGGTCAATCAGGCTATTTCTTCTTTCGCGGCGGGCCGGCTGACACGGGAGCGGTCGCTGTGGGCGGCGTGCTGGCCTTGGTCAGCTTGGTT
>JAICXV010000332.1 GCA_025934545.1 Verrucomicrobiia bacterium | reverse complement strand
CGAGAAAGGTTTGGTCGTCGCTGAGCGCGGTTTGGCCCTGGAACGATTTGATTTCGGCTTTAAGGGATTTGGATAATTCCGAGGCGGTTGGGCTCGCGGTATGATGCTGCGTGAGCCACGAAATGAACCGTTCATGTCCGAAGAATTCGCCGTGAGCATTGCGGGCTTCGGTGAGGCCGTCCGTGTACAAAATTACGGCGGGGCTGTCGGCAACCGACACGACCCGCTGCTCGAACATAGCGTCTGGCATGATTCCTAACGGCATTCCTTCTGGCGAAATTGACTCGACGGTGCCATCCCGGTGTTGAACGAGCACGGGACAATGGCCGGCGTTCGCGATCACAAGCCGGCGTTTGTGGATGTCCGCCAGAACAATCTGGGCGGTGATGAACATGTCGACACCGGAGAGTTCATCGTAGATGAGCCGATTGACGCGCTCCATGATTTCGACGGGACGATGTGTCCATTCAGAAACGGAACGGACTAAAGTATGCAGCGTGGCGGCAAAGAGCGCGGCGGGAACGCCTTTGCCCATGACATCGGCAATCACAAGGAGGACTTTGTCCTCCGTAAGTGGCAGCACATCAAAGAAATCGCCGCCAACCTGGCGCGCGTTGAGGCAAAAACCGGCCAGGCTATATCCGTCGAGTCGCGGAAAGCTTTTCGGCAGAAGAGATTGCTGGATGTTGCGGGCGATATCCAGTTCGCGAGAAGTGACCCGATGGTCCAAGTGTTGCTGGTGCAGGCGCACGTTCATGGTCTGAATCGCCAGGAACTCACAAAATGTTTCGATCACGTCAAGCTGGCCGGGGGTAAAGGCGCGTTCAGAAGAATTTTTACCAATCGCTAGCGTGCCCAGCAAAGTCTCTCCCATGCAGATTGGTTTTACGACTCCGACATTGTTTGGATGCGCAAGGAGCAACGGATCGTTCGGGAGCGCCGGATTTTGCGCGTCGAATGGCGCATCGCGCCGGCCAAGCGCCGCCCTGGATTCGAGAAAGCCAGCGGCTTCTTCGGACTGGAGATCGATTGGCGTGAGCGAAATATTCGAATTCGAAGCGCTCACGCCGATGAGCCTGGGTTCGTTCGGTGCGGCAAGGCGGAAAATGAACCAATCCGCCGAACTGATATGGAGCAGGTCATTTAAAAGCCGTTCGGAAAACGCCTCGAGGTCGCTGCCACCACCTAGTTCGGAGGTGGACCGGAAAATCGCGGCCAGTTCCTCGGACCGGCAGCATATTTCTTTGGCCATTGTGCCGATGACATGCTCGCTAAGCGCGAGTTTTTGTTCGACTTCAGCCAGGCGTTTCGGCGACTCGGCAGCGTGGGACGCATCAGGCGACACATTGGACGCCGCGGGGTTGGTATTCTTCGAGATCTTCGAGTTCCCGTCAGGAATTTGATCTGAATCGCGCGTTTCCGGGTGCGCGGGATCGCCGTCCGCCGTTCCTCCCATGCTCGTTTTGCTGTCTCCTATTCCTCCGCGCGAGAGGCGCATGATCAAACGATTTTGCCCGCGTCCGCGGAGATACACGACATCGTCCATGAGTGAGTGAATGATGTATAAGCCGCGGCCATGCTCTTCCGAGTCGTCGGGCAGAACCAATTCTTCCGGCCATTCGAAACCTGGTCCGTGATCGATGACGTGCATTTCGATCCAATGCGAGTCGCAGGAAACCTCAATTTCAACCGAGGTTTCGTTTGAACGGGCTGAGTCAGTAGCGCCATTTGAATAAGCGACAGCATTGTTGCAGGCCTCTACGAGCGCGAGTTCGCAAGCCACGAGGCCCGGTTCGCCGACGCGCTGTTCAGAAAGGAAAGCGCAGGCGCGTTTTACGGTCTCCCGCACCGCATCAAGGCGGGACGGCAGAGAAAGCCGGCACGTTGTGCCGCCGGAGGTCATGACCGAAGATGCCATGGCCCATCATCTCTGTTCAATGGGAAACAGTTGATCCATGTGTGTGAGCGAGAACAACCGTTGAACGGCGTTTGAGGGATTGACCAGGTGAATGGCGACGTCGTTGTTTTCTGCGCGCGCGCATTTGCGAAGGGCCAGCAGCGCGCCAAGGCCGCCGCAGTCCATTTGAGTGCGAGTCAGGTCGATGTCAATGCGCCGAACGTTGCGGGGGAGCGCGGCTTTGAGCCTCGACCGGAACGATTGACACGTTGCAGCGTCAAGCTGGCGGATGTTGCTGACGCTCAGAGTTTCCCCATCCCGCGAAATCTTCATCCCGTCCGGCACGGGTGTGTTGTTTTGGTAGCGCGCGTGCATCAGCCTTCCTTGTTCATGAGCAGATGTTTCCACAGCAGATTGCCTTCGCCCCTGCCGCAGAAGTCGGCCAACCTCGCCAGCAGTCCAGCCTTTTGCGCGGCGCGGCTTTGACGCAAGGCGCACAAAACAAATCTATCGGGTACCTGCGTAGTGCAGTCTGTTTCCAGATTCACGAGCTTGTTTCCGCAGGCGAACGAACCGTTGATTTCGGTCAGTTGGCCAACGTACGTGTCTTTGCCGATTGCGCTATGCGTTACCGTTGCCCCGGTGTCGACGAGCGCTCCGTCTTCAATGATAGCATTGGGACCGATAACGGCTCCGTTGCCAATGATTGCATTTTTGCCGATCCAACATGGGCCGCGAATCTCAGCTTGAGAGGATATATGACAATTGAAACCAGCATAAACGTCCGGTTTCAATTGACGGACGCCGACACGGTCGGGAGTTTTGGCGCGCGACATCCATTTCAGGAGCGCGGCGAACCATTCCTTATAGCTGTTGAATAATGGAAGTTCGGGCAAACCCGGAAAATGGTCGAGCACGGCGATGCCGTTTTGAACGGCGGCCGGATCGAGACGTTTCTCATACTTCAGCAAGGCTTGAGCGGCTGTGAGTTCACGTTGCTCCTCGGCGAGTTCGAGCTGCAATCCCCAACGTTCGCCCTGGCCGACGAGCGCGCGGATCGGGTCAGGTTGATTGTCTGGCAGTATGAGCAGTTCCTTTGCTCCGGCGCAGGCAAGGTGCGAGAGCCAGTACTCAATGAGGCCCTGACCCAACAATGGGACGCATGCGAGGGATGCGCCATTTTCCAATGCCGGAACAGCCGGCCGGGACCATGGGCAGATCAACAGTCCGTTCATCAACAAGCGCCCTTTCCTGAAATCACGGCCGGCAGCGTCATCACGAGAATCTTCAAGTCGAGCCAGAAGCTCTGGCTCTCGATATATTCGACATCGAGTTTTACCTGGCCGGAAAAATCGATTTCGCTGCGACCGCTGATTTGCCAGATGCAGGTGAGGCCGGGCTTGATCGCGAGGCGCCGTCGATGAGCGAGCATATACTTTGAAACCTCGCGCGGGACGGGCGGACGGGGTCCGACCAGCGACATGTCACCAATGAGCACGTTATAAAGCTGCGGCAATTCATCGAGGGAAAACTTCCGGAGCCATCTGCCGACATTGGTGATGCGCGGGTCATCCTTCAGTTTGAACGTGACGCCTTCCCGATGACGGTTTTTCGCCAGCAGATCTTTGAGCTTCTGTTCGGCATCCAGGCACATGGAACGTATCTTGTACATCTTGAACAGCCGTCCATTTTTCCCGACCCGAACCTGAGAGAAAAAGATCGGCCCGCCGTCTTCGGCCCAAACACAGAGGGTAATGAGTCCGAACAACGGACTTAGAAAAAGGAGTGCGAGGAAGCTGACGATGATGTCGAGGGCGCGTTTTAGAAAAGCGGAACCATAGGCCAGGCAATCGGCGTAAAGACGTTGCTGGCTGAGATGCAGGTTCAGGAGAGCCCGGCCAACGAGGCTTTGGGCAAGTTCGTAGCGCCTCAGCAGAGACAATGTAACATCCTGGTTCGTCATAATGCGTCGACAGGCAGTGCGACAACCTCCTGATTTTGTTCGGCGGATTGGCGCTCGCCCGGGTAAAATAGTTCAGCAGTGAGGCTGTCAGCGGCAGTGGGTGAACGCCTGCATTCACAGCTATTTCGTTCCCCCTTTGTCACGTGAAAAAACAGGCGTTCGAGCCGTTCTATCTGGTGGGCGGAATTGTAGGTTTCGTTGACATTCTTCATGCCACGTTCTCCGATCACGCGGGCCATCGATTTATTCGTCAAGAGGAGTTGGAGCCGAGCGGCGAACGCGTCGACGTCCATCCAGGGAGCAATGAAGCCATTCGTGCCGTCAGCAAGCCATTCTGGGACGCCGCCGACATTAAAGGCGACGACAGGCAAGCCATAGCGCATGGCCTCCGGCCCGGCCATGCCGAAGGGCTCAGGCCAAACTGACGGCATGGCAAAGACGCTGGCTT
>JAICXV010000228.1 GCA_025934545.1 Verrucomicrobiia bacterium | reverse complement strand
TTTGCGCTGCGCACGGCCTGGTCTTCATCGAGCAAAAGTTTCGAGCGGAACACGCTGCGGTTGTTGTTCAGTTCTTTGGCTTTTTCCAAATCGGCGATGCCTTCGTTGACCCGATTGTAATCTTCGGCCAATAACGCTGAATATAGCCACGGCGTCGGATCGTTGGGATCGAGTTTTTTCGCCAATCGAAATTCTTTTTCGGCGCGTTTGGCATCCCACGTCACGTCCCACGCCTTGCCCAAATAACTGCGCAAATCAGAACGGTTCGGTTCGAGCGTCGCGGCCACTTGCAAGTCTTGTCTGCCGCCCTCGAGGTCGCCGAAATGAATCCTGCACAAACCACGACCAAGCCAGCCATTGCCGAGCGCGCTGTCAGCGGCGATGGCGTGATCGAATTCCTGCAGTGCTTCGGTTGTTTTGTTTGCGGCCGCCAGAACAAAACCACGCAAAGCGTGCATTTGCGCATTCCACGGCGACCGTTCGACGGCACGGCTAAGGGCTGCCTGTGCGCCTTGCACATGCCCAAAACTGAATTCCAATTCCGCCACGCGCACCCATCCATACCCAAATTCCGGCGACAATTTCACCGCTTGTTGCGCAGCGTGCAACGCGTCGGCAAGTTTTGATTGCGATTGCAAATAATAGGATTCGGCCAACCACTGCGTCGCGGTCTGCGGATTCCGGTTTGACGAGAATTTTTGGTGCTTCACCGTGGCAATCAGTTTGTGGAGGGAATCGGCCAGTGGGCTTTTGACGTTCGCCAATTCCTGCTCGGCTTCGTTGACTTGCCCAACAGAAAGGAGAAGTTGCGCATAATATAAATGCTCGTCGTCGGTGTTGCGGACCTGGCTTGCTGGGAATACTTCCAATGCGCCTTTCAAATTACCGCCGCGATAAAGAACGTGGCTTTCGTGTTCCTTCGTTGCGACGTCGTCGTTCAATTGCAGGTCACGCGTGTCGAGAATTGCAGGATAATAAAGGATCCATTGAATGATGTTGGCCGCTTCGAGCATCGCTGTTTTCTTCGGCGCGGAATTCGGTTCGACCACTGCCGCTTCGCCGCTTCTAATGGTCACTTCGCCTTTGTCATTGTTCAGCGCAACTTCTCCATCCAACAGCGCGACCTTCGTCTCGCCATTTTCAGCGACGTCCAAAACAAATTCCGTCCCGCGAATCGCGCCGGAGATAAGAGGCGTTTGAAACTGCGTATCCATCGGGCGCGTGCGATTGAAGAAATAGCCGGACCCGACTTTGAAATCCAAAAATGGCGTGGTGCTGGCCTGCCGCGCGGGCTTCAACACCAGTGTCGTCAGGGCATTGACGCGAATGACGCTCAAATCAGACAGCCGAATCGTGGCGCGACTACGGGCACCGGTGCGAACACTTTGGCCGACGTGCAATTCCTGATTGGTATGAGCCGCAGTCCATTGGGTGAGGCCGGGTTTGGTGACTTCGACTGTGCCCTCGATCGTCAAAATAATACTGACGTTCTCATTGGACTTGGCGGCGGGCGGCGAAGCGATGGAAACGAACGGAAAGACCAGGTCCGCGAGCAAGAAAAGTACAGCAAGTTTTCGCCGAAATATAGCCGGTACGCGAACACACCGCGGCCCAACAGTTACGTTTCTCATAAATAACAAACTGTTTCTACCAGCAGTTCTGTTGCCATGAGAACGACGGTGACAAATTTCTAAACGCTTGTGCGTCAATCGCACAGGAGCTCGCCACGCATAAACATTTTGACTTTCCGCGCTAAACCATGTGGCATTTGGCAAAGTCAGCGGCGCACGTCATCACGCGCCTTCAAACCAAACAGTTTTTTATGAAAAAATACAACGTGGGTGTCATCGGCTACGGTTGGGTCGCCGGCGCGCACATCGCAGCCATCAACGCGAGCCCTTACGCCCAGGTCGCCGCCGTCTACTCATCGCGCAAGCTCGACAACGCGGAACTCAGCGGGAAACACGGCAGCAAGATAAAGGCTTATACCGATGTCAAGGCGATGCTCAAGCATCCGGGCCTGAACGTCGTCTCGATTTGCAGTTACCCATACCAACACACCGACCACGCCGTCGCCGCTGCCAATGCCGGTAAACATATCATCATCGAAAAACCGCTCGCGCTTTCGTGGGACGATTGCAAGAAAATCGAAGCCGCCGTCAAAAAAGCCGGTGTCAAAAGTTGCGTCTGCTTCGAGTGCCGCTATTCAAACCAATTCCAGGCGACCAAAGCTCTCATCGACCAGGGCGTGCTCGGCGATTTGCATTACGGCGAAGTGGATTACTACCATGGCATCGGACCCTGGTACGGTCAATTCCGCTGGAACACCCGCAAAGATGCTGGCGGCAGTTCGTTGCTCACCGCCGGTTGCCACGCATTGGACGCGCTGCTGATGTGCATGGGGACCGATGTCGAAGAAGTCACCAGTTACGACACGAAATCGAAGAGCCAGATTTTCCGGCCGTATGAATACACGACATCGAGCGTGACGATATTGAAATTTGAGAGCGGTCGCATTGGCAAATGCGCCGCGATCGTCGACTGTCTCCAACCTTATTATTTCCACACGCATTTGTGCGGCAGCGAAGGCAGTTTGTTGGATAATAAATTCCATTCGATGAAGTTGAAGACCAACAAACACGCCTGGAGCACGCTCGCCATGAAGATGCTCGATTCCGGCGATGTCTCTGATCATCCCTACCAGGCGCAGTTCGACACGTTCTTCGAATCCGTTTCGGCGAACGTCGAAATGCCACTGACGAGTTTGAAAGATGCCATGCGCTCACACGAAGTTATCTTCGCCGCCGATAAGTCTGCTGCGAGTGGTAAATCCATTAAAATTTAGCCACGGATGAAACACGGATTGAACACGGATGATTTTGAAGAAGCAGAAAAGCCCAACCTGCCTTTTGAACATCTTACCAAAGAAGTCATTGGTTCCGCGTTCGAAGTGTACAATGTGCTCGGCTGGGGTTTTCTCGAAAAGGTTTACCAACGAGCTATGCAGGTCGAGTTACTTCAGAGGAAAATTACAGCTGAGATCGAACACAAAATCACCGTGCGATATAAAGGTACGATTATTGGCGATTACGCTGCCGATTTGTTTGTTGCCAACCAGGTAATTGTCGAACTCCAAGTGTCGCCAGGCTACAATCCGGACGACGAACCGCAGCTCCTAAACGAGTTAAAAGCAACCGGAACAAAAATTGGTTTGCTGATTAACTTCGGTCGCCGAAAGGTAGAATTCAAACGTTTCATCTTTTAATCCGTGTTTCATCTGTGTTTCATCCGTGGCTAAAACAACTTTGAAAAAATCAGCAATCGCCATCGGCGCGCATCCCGACGACATCGAATTCATGATGGCCGGGACGTTGCTCCTGCTCAAAAAAGCAGGCTACGAAATCCATTACATGAACGTCGCCAACGGAAGCTGCGGCAGCGTCCAGTACGGTCCGGCGCAGTTGAAAAAAATGCGGCTCAAGGAAGCAAAGGACGCCGCCAAAATTCTTGGGGCGCATTTCCACGGCCCGCTCGTGAATGATCTGGAAGTATTTTACGATTTGAAAACGTTACGCCGGTTAGCGGCGGTCATTCGCGAAGTAAAACCGTCTGTTGTCCTGACCCATTCTCCCGCTGACTACATGGAGGACCACATGAATACATGCCGGCTCGCGGTCACGGCAGCGTTCGCCCATGGCATGCCGAATTTCCGTTCTATTCCCGATCGCCCAACTGCCAATTACGATGTCACGGTCTACCACAGCTTGCCTCACGGCATGTGCGATGGACTCCGCCAGAAAATTACTCCCGGCGCATTTGTGAACACGGCTTCGGTCCACTCCATCAAAATGCAGGCCTTACGCGCGCACGAAAGCCAACAGCATTGGCTCGATGCCAGTCAAAAAATGAATTCCTATTTGCAAACGATGGAAGACATCTCCCTTGACGTGGGGCGTCGTTCGAAAAAATTCAAGCACGCCGAAGGCTGGCGTCGTCATCTGCATTACGGCTTCTGCGCGCAGGATGCTGACCCGCTAAAAGACATCGGCGCGAATTACCTTATCAATACGGCGTACGAAAAAAGCCTCGCGCATTAAAATTGTAACTCCTAGCTTCTTCTTTCCTATGCCTCGCAAAATCAGCTCCATCGCTCCCGGTTGGTGGGATTATACCACGCTCGACGACTCCATCATCAAAGACGCCGCGCGCCTCACGCCCGAGAAAATGCAGAAACTTTCGCGGCCGGGTTTCAAGGTCGTGATGTATGACACGCTCGAAGATTTTTATCTCGCCGAAGCGCTCGAATACATCACCGCGTGGAAACAATCGACGCCTGACAACCCCGTCGGCATCTGTGGTCCCATTGGACCAACTGAACAACTGCCGTTGGTTGCACGCATCGTCAACGACCTCGGCCTATCCGTTAAGTCAGCGCATTTCTGGGGCATGGACGAATGGTTTTTGAATGGCAAAGAAGCGTCGCCGACACATCCCCTCTCTTTCGAAAAAGCCGATCGCGAAATGTGTTTCAGCCGCATTCGGCGCGATCTCGTCATGTCGGACAACAACCTGCATTTTCCAAAAGCGAATTCCAAAGAATACCGCGCAAGTTGGGAAGGTATTCGTTGCGCCGTCATGCAAGGCGGCCAGGGCGACATCAAACACTGGGCGTTCAATGACCCGCCAAAGCGCGAAGGAAAATATAAAAATCAACCGCCCAGCCCCGCGGAATATCGCAAACTGACGACGCGCGTCGTCGACTTGCATCCGATTACCATCGCCCAAAACGCCCGCACTTCCGGCGGAGGAAACATTACATTGGTCCCGACCAAAGCAATCAGCGTCGGCCCCGTCGAAACATGGAAAGCGGAAAAAGTTTCCATCTGGCACGCCGGCATGCATGACAATCCGTTTGGCCAACGTCTCACTACGTTGATGATCGCAAAGCGCATTCCCGACTCCGCTGTCCCGATGTCTTTGTTGGCCGACCACCCGAACGTGCAATTCAACTTTCTCCGCAAGGGCATCGGCACCTGCGACGTCGAGATGCACTAACGTAGCCGCCGACGTGAGGAGGCGGACTGTTTAGAATTGGCTCTTGAGCCTCGCTCGATTACAATCAGCGAAAGTCTCAACGCGTGCGCTACTCCCCTCAACTCGACGGTCTTCGTGCCATTGCCATCGGCGCAGTGCTCGCACAGCACCTGTTCGAAACGCACTTT
>JAICXV010000092.1 GCA_025934545.1 Verrucomicrobiia bacterium | reverse complement strand
TAACCTTCTGATCCGTAGTCAGATGCTCTATCCAATTGAGCTATGGGTGCCCCGAGCTCTGAACGTATCGACCAACGTCCTTTTACGCAAGCCCTTTTGCCCCGCGTTGGGCTGTATCAGTGCGGCAAGAGGCTCACTCGCAATCGGTTCGGGGAAACGCTGATAATTGCTCGCGGGCGGTAGCTGACAGACAAATACGCGGCCCTGATTGTAGAGTCAGGGAACGCACGCCCCAGCCTGCCCGAGGGACGTGTCAATTAGCTGCACGGTGTTGAAAAGAATAAATAAACAATCCCACGACCGCCATAAAAACGGGCTAATCGTTTTTCCCGCAAATCGGATTTCAAGTGTGCGCCGCCCAATTGCGAAATATCCCGGTGCCCCCGCCACTGGTTCTACCGCAAACCCGAACTACCGTTTTTCACCCTGAGACCATGTTTGAAATGAAACAGCCAATCGCCGTCAAAATTTTGCTCGTCGATGACACGCCCTCGAAGTTGTTTTCGCTGGCGACACTCCTGGAGAATGCCGGTCACAAAGTCGTCCAGGCAACCTCCGGCAAAGAAGCGCTCCGTATCCTGCTCCGCGAAGATTTTGCGCTGATTTTACTCGATGTCTCGATGCCGGGCATGGACGGCTTTGAAACGGCCCAACTCATTCGTCAGCGCAAAAACTCCGAATACACCCCGATTATTTTCATCACGGGAATTAGCACGAGTGAGATGCACATGTTCAAGGGCTATTCGCTCGGCGCGGTGGATTACATTTTTACGCCGGTCATGCCTGACGTTCTTTGCGCCAAAGTCGCGGTGTTCGTCGAGCTATTCCGGCAACGCGAGCAAATCAAAGAAAGCGAAGAACGTTTCCGCAGCGTCACTGAAACCGCCTTGTGCGGCATTCTTACCGCGACGACTGATGGCCGGATCGAGTACGCCAATCCAAGCGTCGAACGGATGTTTGGATACACCACAGCGGAATTGTCCGATCGGCCGCTGTCTCTTTTGCTTCCGCAGAAATTCCGGCACATGGCGCGCTTTACGAACCTCGGATCTTCGCGTTTCAAACGGCTGCTTGGCCGAACATTCGTCGTTCGCGCCGTCAAAAAAAATGGCAAACACTTCCCGGTTGAACTTTCCGTGGCGCGTTGGAATTCCAATGGACGAATATTGTACACGGCGATGCTGGTCGATGTCACGAGCCGCGAAGCGGCGCGCGAACAGGTGCGTGGTTACACGCGGGAACTCGAACAGGCGCAGCAGAAAATGTTGTCGATGATGTCGGCCCTGGAATCCGAAGTCGTCGAACGCAAAGCTGCCGAAGAAAAAATCCTTCAGATCAGCGAACGCGAACAGCGCCGGTTGGGTGAAGAATTGCACGATGGCCTCGGCCAGACGCTCACCGGCATCTCGTTCATGACAAAACTTCTCGCCAAAAAATTGGAAGCCGAGACGTCAGCCGAAGCAGAAAATGCGGCGCAAATCGCTTCTTATGTAAATGAAGCGATCGGCAAAACGCGCGACCTCGCACGCGGTTTTTATCCGATCGAACTGGAGAAAAACGGCCTTGTTTCCGCACTGCACGACATGGCGGCGCGCGAGCACAGCCTTTTTGGAGTCGACTGCCAGGTTTGCACGGAGGTTGAGTCGTTAATGCCTGATTTAAATAAAGCTGCGCAAGTTTATCGCATCGCCCAGGAAGCCATTGAGAACGCCATCAAGCATGGCGAAGCGCGAAAAATCATGGTTCGGCTTGCAAAACTGAATGGAAGTGTCAATCTCACGGTACAGGACGACGGGAAAGGTTTCCCGAAAGCCTCGGCCAAGTCTCGGGGAATGGGACTGCAGATCATGAAATACCGCGCGGGGATGCTAGCCGGTAGTTTCGATATCAAACGTGGTGTTCGTAAGGGGACAGTCGTGACTTGTTCGTTCCCCGATTCCTCAGTGTAGTCGTGCGCCCGAAACGGGCGTTGGAAAAAGGCAGCATGGAAAACGATTGCTATGAAAAATAAAATCTCGCGTTCGAAAGATGGCGCAACCAACAACCCCAGGGGGGCAGCAGCTCGCAAAGATGTTCGCCGTGTTCTCATTGTTGAAGATCATCCGATCATGCGTAGCGGACTGGTCCAGCTCATTTCCCAGGACACAGAGTTGTTTGTTTGCGGCGAATTTGAAGATGCCGGTCACGCCTTTGGCGCAATCGAGCGGCTCAAACCCGACATTGCCGTTATCGATTTGTCACTTAAAGGCAGTAGCGGCCTGGAGCTGATTAAGAGCATCAAAGCCGCCTATCCAAAACTCCTCATGCTCGTTCTCTCGATGTACGACGAGGCGCTCTACGCCGAGCGTGTGCTGCGCGCCGGCGCTGCCGGGTACGTGATGAAACAGGAAGCGACCGAAAAAGTCCTGGTTGCCATGCGCAAAGTTCTGAGCGGCGGAATCTACCTGAGTGAACGCATGAGTTCGAAGTTCATGCATCAGCTCGTCGGCGGCGGCAGAACGGCCGATGGCGGTTCGTTGATCGAAAGATTGAGTGATCGCGAGTTGGAAGTGTTCGGCTTGATCGGCGAGGGCAGGGGAACGCGCCAGATTGCGGAGCAACTGCATCTGAGCGTCAAAACCGTCGAGTCCCATCGCGCGCACATCAAAGAGAAACTGAATCTCAGCAGTGCGAGCGAACTGGTCCACCGCGCGATTCAAATGAAGCAGGATTAGCGACGAGCTAAAACTTCTTGCGGAATATTCCGTCGAGCGGCGTCCAATCTTTTGGTTTGGATCCCGAGAAAATTTCCGTGCTCACCACCGCCATGCCTGGCTCTTCGTGAACGAACAATGTGTGGTATCCCGCGTTTTCCGGCAAAATTTTGCCTCTGTAACAAACGAGTTCGCGCCCATCGGAAATACAACAATTGAGCGATGTCGGGTCGGCGTTGACTCCCTGGATTTCCGCCGCGGACGCCAATATCGCATCGCCGAGGTCGGGCCGATGTTTGTAGTGGCGAATGACGATGTCGAAATACTTTTCCGTATCAATCGCGTTTGGCCCAAGCGAAGTCTTCAGTCGCTCATGCTTTCGAATCGTCCCATTTTGGCAAAACATGATGCCTTGGCCTTTTCCGGGCCAGCAGAACGGATGGAGCTTTGTAAGGTTAATACTGGTGGGATCGGAAGCCTTGCGCGAATGCAATAGCAAAACGGTTCCTTCAATCGAATTCAAGGCGCTTCGCGCCGCGTCCCAAACCGGGCATTGCTCGCGCACATGAAACCAATGTCCTTTCGTAAAAATCGCCGCGCCAAATCCATCGCCGTGTGGCGATTCCACGCCACCGCAAGACTGCTTCGACAACTCATCGAGAAATCGCCCGCACGCCACCGGCTTCTGCGAGATAACTGCAACCATTCTGCACATACCAACATAAACGCGTCGCACGGGCGTTTCGTCAATCGCAATCCTCACCAACCGGCGGTCTATCGTCGGCGGTCCGTTGTTTAGAAATTTCGTGCACTACACTCCACGCTGGACGGCTTCGCGCCGACATGTCATTCCTATTGCCAGTGAACGCTTTCAACGAGGAGTTAACCCGGCGGATTGAGACATTGCGCAGCCAAAATCTCTATCGTCAACTGCTCCAAATCGATTCGCCGCAAGGCCGCACCGTCCAGATCGACGGCCAGCCTTGCCTTAACTTTTCGTCCAACGATTACCTCGGCCTGGCCAACGATCCCGCGCTAAAAAAAGCGGCCGTCGAGGCCACCGAAAAATTCGGCGCGGGCTCAGGCTCGGCCCGATTAATTGCCGGCTCGCTCACTCCTCATCACGTTCTCGAGCAAAAACTCGCGACGTTCAAAAAAACCGAAGCGGCCCTTGCCTTTTCATCCGGCTACGCCGCCGCGCTCGGAACAATTTGCGCATTGGTTAACAACAATGACGTCGTCGCGGTCGACAAACTCGTTCACGCATCCATCGTCGACGCGGTCCGGTTGTCCGGCGCGAAACTCCGTGTTTTCGGTCACAACGACTTCGATGGCCTCGCTAAAATTCTGGCATGGGCCGACAAACGTCACAAAGAACCTTCCGAAACAACCGCCGAACGCGAACCGCGCACGTTGATCGTTACGGAAAGTATTTTTTCGATGGACGGCGATCGCACGCCGTTGCGCGAATTGGTCACGCTCAAAGACAGTTTTGGCGCCTGGTTGATGGTCGACGAAGCTCACGGCACCGGCGTTTTCGGCGCCACGGGTCGAGGTCTGGCGGAGGAATATGCTGTCGCCGACAAAATCGAAATTCAAATGGGCACGCTTGGCAAAGCGCTCGGTTCCGCTGGCGGATATATTTGCGGTTCGCACGTGCTCATCGACTACCTGATCAATCGCGCGCGCAGCTTCGTCTTTTCGACCGCGCCGGTTCCCGCTGCTGCTGCGGCGGCCAGCGCCGCATTAGACATTCTCCAAAGCGAACGCGGCATCACCCTGCGCAAAACTTTGTGGCAACGCATCGACCAATTTTGCGAAGCGCAAAAAAAACACCAGGCCATGGGCATGCCTCTCACCACTCGCGGCCCAATTCTTCCCGTGATGATTGGTGACGAAGCCAAGGCTATGGAAGTCGCGCATCGCCTTCGCATCCAGGGCATCTTTGTCCCGGCCGTCCGCTATCCGACGGTCGCGCGGGGCCAAGCCCGTCTGCGCAACACGCTGAGCGCCGCTCACAGCGCCGACGACGTGACGAAGTTGATCGACACACTGAACAAGTGCCTCTGGTGACGCGCTAGCTGAAGCGCGACTTTCGTCTTTCCCTTTTCGCTCGCCTCCGTATCTTCCTCCGCGAGGATGTCGCAGATGTTGAAATCGTCGGGAGCCATGGGTGCAGCTACTTTGACCAGTCGCCTCCTCGGCCTTATCCGTGAACAAGTCTATGCCGCCTTCATGGGCACGACTGCCGTAGCCAGCGCTTTTCAATACGCGTTCACCATCCCGAATTTGTTTCGTCGTCTGCTGGGCGAAGGAGTGTTGAGCGCCGCGTTCATTCCCATTTTCAAAGCCAAAGAAAAAAATGAAGGCGAAATCGAGATGTGGCGTGCTTCCAACGCCGTCATCTCCGGGCTAGTTATAGCGTCCGCGATCATTTGTGGTGCGGCCATCGTCGTCGTCACACTCATCCTGGCATTTTTCGGCTCCCATTTCGATGCCGACACCCAACTCATGATGAGCCTGTTGCGGCTCATGTTTCCCTACATGATCTTCGCCTGCGTGGCGGCCGTCATGATGGGGATCCTCAACGCCCGCGGCCACTTCTTCATTCCAACACTCGGCGCAGCCAGCTTGAACATTGTCATGATCGCGTCGGTGTTTATCGCGAAGAAAAGCCTGATCTTTGGCGACAAGTTACACACCCAAATTTATGGCGTGGCATTAGGAGTACTCGCCGCCGGCATTGCCCAAGCCTGCTTTCAACTCCCGAGTTTGTGGGGTGAAGGCTATCGCTACAAATGGGTTTCGCCCTGGCGCGACCCGACCGTCCGCGAAGTCGTCATGAAAATGATTCCGGCGTCGATCGGTGTTGCCGCGTTTCAAATCAATGTGGCCCTGACGCAAGGTCTTGCTTTCGGCGTGAATAGATCGATCAATTCCGAGTTCAACTATGCGACTCGCCTGATGGAAGTGCCGCAAGGCGTTTTTGGAATTTCCCTCGCGACGTTTCTCCTTCCAACGCTGTCCGGACTCGCTGTGGAAAAAAACTATACCGGTTTCCGCTCGATGCTTCGTCAAGGGCTTGCTCACGTTTTCTTCGTCAACCTGCTCGCGTCGATTCTGCTGTTCATCATGGCCGAGCCAATCGTCCGATTGCTCTTTGAACGCGGCAAATTCGGCCCACATTCGACCGTCAATGTCAGCTTTGCCGTCATGTGCCTTGTGCCTGGCCTGGTCAATTTCTCCTGCGTCAACATTCTCGCCCGCGCCTTTTACGCCTTGAATGACATCACGACTCCGATGCGTATCAGCATCTTCTGTCTTGTTGTTAACTTGATTTTCGCCGCGCTTTTCCTATTCCAATACAAACTCGGCTCCGGTGCCCTCGGCCTGGCCAATACGCTTAGCTCAACCTGCAATGTCGCGTTGCTCGGCACTTTCCTTGGTAAAAAAATGAAGACCTTGGAACTCACCGAATTTTTTAAAACCATCCCAAAAGTAATAGTCTGCGCTGCTTTAGCCGCCGTCATCGTCTGGTTCGCGCGCAACTACTGGCTCAATCATTACGGTCACGCCAATCTCTATTTGAAACTGGGAGAAGTTTTTATCCCGATGACGCTGGCCGCCGTCGCTTACTTCGCAGGCGCATTGCTCCTGCGGGTCCCGTCAGCGCACGACATTGTAGCCCTCCTGCGGCGACGCTAAGGCAAGAACTGACAGTTTGTTCGACGACGGATTTCACCCACGCCGTAAGGAACCCTCCGATAACACTGAGTTCATTTGCTCTTAGTGTTGGTCGTTCAGCTACTTGCGCAAACAGGGTTTTAGCTTAATCCTTTCACCTATGAGATTACGTCACGTGCTGTATCACAGTCTCGCGCTCGCCTTCGTTTTCACTTTTACGCTCAGTCTCTTCGCCGCCGAATCCGGCATCCCCGACACCGGCGCAACTCTCGCCGA
This sequence comes from Verrucomicrobiia bacterium, assembly GCA_025934545.1. Classification (GTDB taxonomy): domain Bacteria; phylum Verrucomicrobiota; class Verrucomicrobiia; order Limisphaerales; family Palsa-1400; genus JAICXV01. The sequence goes on along the minus strand of JAICXV010000092.1, from coordinate 914 downwards.
TTACGAAGCCGCTGCGAAAAAGTTTCACTCCATCATCAGCGTGCCGAAGTTTGAGACCAGCAGTAATCAGGTCGCCGCCACGGTCAAAGAAGTCATGGCCAACGCCAACGCCGCCTACGACAAACTTGGCAAGCTCAGTCCTGAGCAGGTTAATTTTGATAACACGGTCCGCGCCCTCGACGATATCGGTTACCAGATTGGCACGGCCGCCAATCGCCTTTCGCTCATCAAAGAAACCAGCACCGATGCCGCCGTGCGCGATGCGGCCACCGATCAAATTAAGATTCTCGAAGAGTGGATGGTCGGTCTCGATTATCGCGAAGATGTTTATAAAGCCGTCAAAGCCTACGCCGATACGCATCCGAAATTAAAAAGCGAAGACAACAAGTTGCTCAAAGAAACCATGCGCGACTATCGCCGCGCTGGCCTGGATTTACCGAAACCGCAACGCGACGAAGTCGAGGCCCTGCGCAAAAAGCTCTCGGCCTTGACCACGGATTTCGAGAGCAACGTCACGAAGGCCAAGAAAAAGCTGACCTTCACCAAAGCTGAACTCGATGGCGTGCCGGACGATTTTCTCAACTCACCTGGCGTTAACCAGAGCAACGGAACCTACGCCGTCATGGCCAACATCACCTGGCATTACACGACCGTGCTCGACAACTGCAAAGTCGAAGCCACACGCCTCAATTTTCAGGTCGCGCGCGACAATCTCGCCCGCAAAGAAAACGTCCCGCTTCTCCAGGAAATCCTCGTCCTGCGCGACAACATCGCCCACAAACTCGGTTACAAAACCTATGCCGATTTCGAGACCGAAACCAAGATGGTTAAAAATGCCAAGACCGCCGAAGAATTCCTGCAAAAACTCGAAACCGGTCTCCAGCCGAAGTTCGATCAGGAACTCGCCGAGTTCC
>JAICXV010000080.1 GCA_025934545.1 Verrucomicrobiia bacterium | reverse complement strand
GAAAGCGCCGTGCGCGATTTCGGTGTCGGCCTAGTCTGCGTCGGCGGCGATCAAGCCTACGCCGCCGGTGGCTATCGCGGCACTCCGCTCGAAGCCGCTTTGCCCGTCGACATGGAATTAAACAGCAAAAAAGTTTTACCAAGCGGCGCTATGGCCATCGTTTGTCACGCCACCGAATTTCCCAATGGCAACCAATGGGCCCGCGACATTGCTTTCGCCGCTCTCGAAGCCCTCGGTCCGCAAGACGAAATGGGAATCGTACTCTGGGACGGCACCACCCACTGGCTCTTCGATGTGCAAAAAGTCGGCGACAAAAAGGAAATGGGCCGAAAAATTTCCGGCATGAACCCGGGTGATATGGGCGATTTCCAGGGCCCCATGGAACAAGCCTACCGCGAACTCAAACGCTCCAGCGCCAATTTAAAACACATGGTTGTCTTTAGCGACGGCGATCCCGGCGGCCCGACCGACGCACTCCTCAAAGACATCGTCGGCGACAAAATCACCATCAGCACCGTCATGATCGGCGGTCACACCTCGCCCGAAAAAATGGCGCGTATGGCCGATTTCGGCCACGGAAAATTTTGGCCCGTCGATTCGCCGGAAGACCTCCCGCAAATCTTCATCAAAGAAGCCGCCATCATTTTGAAGTCCGCCATTTTCGAAGAACCGTTCAAACCCAAGATGCAGCTCGCCAGCGAAACGGTGAAGGGCATCAGTCCCGATGAGTTTCCGTTATTGCGCGGTTACGTTTGCACGACGCCAAAGGGCCGCGCCGAAGTTCCGCTGATCACGCACAAAGGTGATCCGCTCCTCGCCCAATGGCAATATGGTTTGGGTCGCTCCGTGGCGTTCACCTCAGACGCCAAAGCGCGTTGGGCCAAGGACTGGTTGAGTTGGGACAAGTATCGTCAGTTCTGGTTGCAGATCGCGCAATGGAGTTTGCGCCGTGTTGAAGCGAGCGACTTCACCACCGAAGTTTCCGTCGACAAAGGCGAGGGCCACCTCACCGTCGAAGCCGTCGACGCCAAAGGCAACTATCGCAACTTCCTCAACCTGCAGGCGATGGTCGTCAGCCCCAAAGGCGAAAAACAACTGGTCCACCTTGAGCAAACCGGCCCCGGTCATTACGACGTAAAGTTTCCCACCAAACAAGTCGGCGCGTATCTGATATATCTAACCGAAGGCCGCGCTGACGAAACTCGCGGCCAAACCATCGGTCTGAGCGTCAACTATTCGCCCGAGTACGACGACGTCGAACCGAACCTCAACCTTCTCCGCAAACTTGCCGAAACATCCGGCGGCAAAGTCCTTGATCCGCTCATCGAAAATCCATTCCTGCACGACCGCAAAAAAACATTTCAACCGCAGGATTTGTGGGAATGGCTGTTGAAGATCGCCATCGTTTTATTCGTTTTCGATATCGGCATCCGCCGCATCCAACTGGATCGCGAACAATGGCAACGCGGCACAGCAGCCATCCGCCGGTACGTCTTTTTCTGGCAAACCCAGCAACGCCCCGCGCAAGCCGAAGAATCACTCGCCGCCCTTCTCACTCGCCGTGATCAAGTTCGGTCTCAACGTCCCACCCCGGCCACAACACCGCGCACCGACCTTTTCACCCCGGAAAGAGCTCCGGAACCCATCCGCGCGGAACCGACATTCGCAACGGTCGAGCCAGAGGTCGCCGCGCCGGAACCGCCAACAGAAAAGCCGTCAACTCCAGCTAAACAGCCGGAGTCAACGACCAGTCGTTTGCTCGACGCTAAGCGTCGCGCGCGCGAGCGCAGCGAGGGAAATAAATCCTAAACCGTTCGTTCGACGGTTTCAGTCCGTTCGAACTGTCGATCGAAGTGCTGGCTCAATCTGCCGAGCGCAATCGCTCCGAGACAAAGGCCGAGATCGCGCAATGCGATATCGAAATAACCGGGAATCAACAACAGGTTGATGATAATCCCGGCCAGCCACGCCGCCACGACATACGCGAATATTCTTGGTTTCAGCGCCACGCCAATGCCGGCGACAATTTCAATCACGCCTACAACCAGCATCAACCCATGCCCATTGCCGCCAAATATATTGGCGATCACCGGCGCCAAATACATGTCCCAATTCACGAGCGCATGGAAAAACTTATCGATTCCCGCTATCAGCGGGGCGACCACGAATGCGACGTGTAGGATTTGATATGCCTGATATGCCGGGCTCCGTGTTTCCACCACCGTGATGCGCGCGGCATCTCCTGAGTATCGAACGCTTTCTGCCATAACTACCTCCTTACAGCGAGCGTACGCTTCATGCTGTGACAGGCAAGATGCAGAATTGGCTGACGGAGACGACGGGGAATCAACGAAAACCAGCAGTGAACGTACACACCCCACCTGCGCCATGAAAAGGTGCGCAAATAATGCGCGCTTCAGCGTGGACTATTCGCCTTCAGTCGAAGGCGGGCTGGGTTGGATCTGCTCGGGCGACAGTTTCAGCACTGCCTCGCGCATTTCTTTGCCAGGTTTAAATTTCACCACCGCGCGTTGCGGGATGGGAACGTCGGTTTCAGGACGGTTTGGGTTTCGTCCGATGCGCGCTTTGCGCACTTTCACTTCGAAGACGCCGAAGTTGCGCAATTCCACTGTCTTGCCCTGAGCTACTGCTTCAGAGATATAATCAAGGGTCTTTTGCACAACATCCAGGACTTGTTGTTGGACGAGTCCCGTCTCTTCGCTGATGCGGACTACTAGGTCGCGTTTTGTCATAGGCTTTTGCTCTTCTTGCAGTTGCCAATGGTCGTTTGCAGGGTCGGTTTATAGATGCTCTATAGTAAGCGGGCAACGCGGTCAAGCAGCGATTCTGCCCTAAAAGCGCGTTTTATGTGACAGGTTGGTGCATGCGGCCTCTTATAAACACGTGAGTTACGCGTTTTGTAAATAATACAGCACTCGAAACGTCCGCCACCTTCCCCGTAAATTTGACTGCAATGAGGTCCGCTGATGCCTTGCACCGTAATTCTCCAATCACCCCTTCCAGCCCAAATCCGCGCGCGCCGTTGCCGGTTGCCATGCGCAAAATTTGCGCATGCGGAACGTCGGGATAAACCCGCGCAAACTGTTGCATCTCACTGAACATGTTCAGTTCACGCGCGCGCATACTCGCGGCGCTATCGGTCCCGAGACAAATATTTACCCCCGCGCGCTTTAACTTCTCAAAAGGAAATCGTTGATGTCCAAAATACGAATGACTGCTTGGACAATGCACCACGCTCGCGCCGGAACGCGCCAACGCCCGCCCATCACTCGCAGTCAAATAGTTTGCATGCACCGCCAAAAAGTTTCGTCGCAACAAACCCGCACGTTGAACCGCCGCGACCGGGGTCGTCTCACCGCAATCGGACACATCACGCACCTTCGATAGCCAATCAAACAACTCGCCTTTGCGATGCGCGTACATTTCAAATTCCTCTTCCGATTCCGCAACGTGCATCGTCACGCGCGTCTTTCGTGCCGCCTTCGCCGTCAACCGCAACAATTCCGGAACCGTCGAGTAAAGTGCGTGTGGTGATAGTCCGGTCAAATCTCGCGACTTCAACTCAGAGATTTCCTTCAACGCGCCGCGCAAAATAATTTTCGGCTCCTTTCCGCTCGCGACGCCCGTCATTTCCAAAAAAGAACAAACCCGCAATGGCGTCTGGTTCCATGCGCGCGGCAACAACTGCGGCACCGCTTCAATATCCCCCACCGTCGTCGTCCCACTCTCCAACAACATCCGCGCACCGCGCAACCAGGAAGCGCGATATTGCTCAAGATTCCAGGTCCTCTTCGTCCGAATAATTTCGCGCGCCCAATCCGTAAACGATTTGTCACCTCGCTTGATGCGCATATCGGTGTAATCGAGATGACAATGCGCGTTCACCAATCCGGGAAGCAAAACCACCTCGCCCAAATCTGTCACCCGCATCGAACCCGGCACGCTGCGAAGCTGACTCCATTTTCCAACGCCCGCAATGCGTTCGCCTTTAATCACGACCGCCCCGTTTTCAATCGGCGGACCGCTAATCGGCAAAACCATGCGCGCGCGCAGAATCACGGGGCAATGCTAACCCCGAACTATTTCGCCGCGCCATTCTGAAACGGGACCAACTCTCTCGAATAGTACGGCTCCTCCGTGCACCAGAAGATGTAGTCGACCTTAAGATATTGATCTGCAAAATCGATCATTTGCGCGATGGTCATGCGCTTTTTGGTTTTCGGATCTTTAGAAGAATAATTTCCATCCTGCACTGCGATGACTTTCGGAATTCCATTTCCGTATTCGCGCATCATCGCATACGTATGGCTAATCTGCCCTTTGCGATACGGAAGAAGGTCCGGCCCGCCAACCGCGACACCCAAACGCTGCGCCTCCTGATAAACGCTGCGCAAATATTGATGGTCAGTCCACGGCAACCATTCACCCGGCATAAAATTCGCATACTGCGCGGCGATCGATTTTGGAAACGCCCGTTTTAACACCGCCAGATTTGTCAAAATCGCGTCGCGATAAATCTCCGGCGTAAACGCTTTCGGATACAGTTTTCCCGTCGACCCAAAATCAACCGCCGTCTCCGGCAAATTAATTCCGGCCACTTTCTCGTCGAACGCCTTGCCCAGCGCCATCAAAAATTTGTGATACCGCTCGCTGACCGCCGGATCCCAGCGCCGCCCAACCCATCCCGCGGGCACAGCTTTGGCATCGTTATCACCCGGAATATCGTATTGCGGATCCGCCCCGCCGTGAAACGCCGGGTCTGTCCGAATATATTCCGGAACAAGAATATGATTCGTGTCGAACGACGAATCCTGGATCTGCAACCATAGTTTTTTCCCGTGCTCCTGCAGATAGGCGAGGTCGTGCCGGATTGCCGAAAAATCGTAACCATCTTTTTTCGGCTCCAATTCCCGCCAGGTATACTTCAACTGCGCGCCCTCGAATCTCTTCGTGTCGAGAAACGATTTTTCGCTGATTCGCGCGCACTCATGCGCAAAGAAAACGTAATGATGAATCTCGCGCGCCTGTGCGAAACCACTTCCGCACAACAACGCGATCCAAAAAAGCCTGCGCAGCATGCTCTACTTGTGCGCCTGCGGTTTCGGCCCCTTCGTCAGCAAATAGGCCAGCAAATTATTGAAATCCGTCGGCTGGATCACCTGGCCAAAATTGTCAGGCATCAGCGACAAGGCCGATTGCCGCCGCTCAACCACATCCGCTTTCGCAATCGAATGTTCTTTGCCGGTGGAATCCGAGTAAACGATCATCTGCCCTTCCTCGCGCCGGAACAATCCGCTTTCGATATCGCCATCTTTCATCGTGAACAAAGTCACGCGAAACGCCGGATCAACGTTACGGCTCGGATCCAAAATATCTTCCACGATGCGGTCTGCGCCACGATTGCCGATGCCGTCGAGCTGCGGTCCAACCGTCGCGCCTTCGCCGTCAAGCTGATGGCACACGATGCAGTTTTTCTTGAACACCTGCATGCCCATGCCCGGATTCGCTTCTTTGCTGTTAAACGCCACCGCCCGTTCATCAATCAACTTCTGCCGTTCTGCATCCGCCGTCGGCAAACCTTTCGTCAACGCCTCGATCCGTTGCGCGTAGTTGCTGGGTTTCGACGCCGCGAGCCGATCCTTGATAATCTTGTCCTGCAACAAACGCCGTGAAGCTTTGCCATTTTCGACCGCCGCCAACAACGCTTCCGCGCCGTCTGTTTTGCTGGCCAATGCAAGGGCCAATTGCGTTTGCAAATTGAGCGGGGCTGTTGCGATCGCCGCGACGATGATACTGTCCGCTTCCGGCACTTTACTTTCACCGAGATACTTCGCGCACTCTTCGCGCAATGCCGGCGATTCCGACGGATTCTGCAACGCCTTGCCGACGTCGCCAACGTGCGCGGACGGATTTAAAACCATCAGCGCCTTCGCTGCCGCACCGCGCGCAAGATCGTTCGCCCCCTCATCCGCGAACAACGCCTTCAATGGCTCCTCGAGTTTGGAAATTTTCAACGCCGCCGCCAACTCGGCCGCATACCGTTGGCGCAGGTCAACCTGGCTGGGAATAACGATCGGCATCGGCACCACTTCTGGATCGAAGCGCCCCACCGCGAGCCACGCATACGAATGTCCGCGATTTCGGTCGACCACCTCCAAATAACCTTTTTTACCCGCATAATTTGGAATCTCCCAGTGAACGCGTTGCGCGATGTCGTTACGCGGCGGTTGCGCGCTCTTGATAACTTTGTCAGTCCCGGCTTCGTGCAAGCGCACGTAATTTTTTTTGCCGATTGGTTTGTCCGGCGACCCGTCATGTCCTGCGAGCCAAAACGTCAGTTGTTTCGGAATAACAAATTCGCGCGAGCGCAAAATGCCGGTCAACGATTCTCCACCCGGCGCCAGACTGGAAATGAATGTCGACCCCTTGTTGCCATCCGCCGACTCGCGTTGTTGCAAGACCCACGGATTCGTCGCGTCATCGCCTTTGATCGACGTGTTGCGCCAATCGAGTTTCGTCCCATCGACAGAAACCATCAACTGCTGCGCCAATTCCGTCCCCCAATCCCGCAACGATTGACCAAGCGCGCCGCCGCGTTGTTGCACGCCTTCCTCGACTGATTTAAACAGCGCCAGTTGAAAATCGAGATCGTCCGCAAACCGTTTGCGCGTAAACGCCGCCAGTTTATCCATCGCAGCATCCGGCGCATAACGCGCAATATGCTTCAAATACCCCACCATTTTTTCGCGGCCTTCCGTCGCGTGTTCGATGTAAGAAGCCAGAAACGAGCCCGACCCTTTCGTGTTAATCGCGACGCTCACGTCCGCAATCGCGCGCATATCCTGGTCGCTCAAATTACTTTTCGCCACCGTTTCAAATGTCGAGTCAGACAACAACTGGTTCCGCAACGCGATACGCGTGATATAGACCAACGCTTCGTCTTGCGGCGATTCCGTCGCGCGCAATTTCAAAAGCGGCGCAACGTTTTGGCTCATCTCATGACGGCCAACGGCGTCGGCAGCCGCGCGTTGCACATAGCCGTCTTTGTCGAACAGTCCTTTCTGCGCGAGCGCGACCTGGTCGTTGTTCCAATACTGCATGTCCGCCAAAACCCGCATCGCATGCACGCGAACCAAACGATCAGAATCATTCGCTGCCGCGCTCAAAATTTTCCCGTCGAATCCGTCCAGCCTGTGCAACACCCACAAACCGTGCGCCCTTTGATGCGCATCGGCCTTTTTGCTCGTCATCATTTTCGTCACCGGTTTGATGGCCGGCGCGCCGATACGATCCACCAACTCATCCGTCGCAAACATCCGCCGGCGAATGTTTGGGCTCGCCAATTCTTTAATCAGGTCCGCCACCGACGCTTTCGATAAGTCGTAACGTTTTTTATTTGTCGAGACGAGCGCGTCCTGTCGTTCGTTTTTTCCATTGGGATTTTTGTAAACGACGCGCCAGATACGGCCGCGTTCACGATCGCGTCCGGGATGGTCCAACGGCACTTCGTAATGGCCGATGATCCGGTTATAAAAGTCAGCCACATACATTGCGCCGTCCGGTCCAAACTCAATATTCACCGGACGAAACCACGGATCATCGCTCGACAGAAAATCAGGTTCTTCCTTCGCTTTACGCGTTGAACCGTGCTCGATGTAAGAGTCGCGGTTAATCTTACACGTCATCACATTTCCGATGAGCGTGTTCCAGTGAAACTCCGCCGGCCATTGATCGTCATCGTAGAACAGCATGCCG
>JAICXV010000414.1 GCA_025934545.1 Verrucomicrobiia bacterium | reverse complement strand
GCGGCGGCGGCGTCCTGCGCATATTTAAGGCTCCAATCCGCCAGCGTGTGCAATGCAGCGGCGACGTGTTGCACGGGATGATCGGGCGCCTGAAGGAGACGCTCAACCGTCAGTTGCGCACCGGGCAAATCGTGAAGGTCTTCGGCCTGGATCGCCGCAATGAGCATGGTCCCGCGAAAGTCACCGGGAAACTTTTCAAGTTGGCTGCGGATCTCATTGAGCGCGGCCTGGTAATCACCGCGTTGACGTTTGCCTTCGGCAATGGAATAGAGCGGCGCAGGATCAACTTCAACCGTGCCGCCATCAAACAGACTCGTCAGCGGCCGCGCCAGAAATTCACCGGCGGCTGGAGCCCAAATCAATCCGGCGGGCACTGCGAACACCAGCATGATGAGCGGCGCAAGCGCTCCGCATTTGATGGCAATCGGAAATCCTATCCCAAGCAGCACGAACGTTATCACCCACCGCATGATTAACCGGCCAGGATCTTCGCTGTTGCGAATCGAACGAACGATGAGCCAGCCGACGACGATGACGAACACGACGAGACCCGCGATGCCGATGATCATGTCGCCGAGTCTGTTCATAAATCGAACGCCGTCTACCGGCGTCGCTCCTACTCTTTAGGTAAATCAAATTTCAAGACCGTTGACGAGCCTGTTTTTGCGTTGTGCATGTCCATCTTTTCCAGACGCCACATGCCGTTCACTTTTTTGAAACTGCTGCCATGGATGGAAAATTCTTTGATGAGCTTGTTTTTCGCATCGTAACCTTCAGCGACGAGAATGCCGTTGGATTCTTTGTCGATAAAAGCCTTGATGCGGACGATCTGCGGCGCGTCTGGATTGATACTCTCCAACAAATAACAATCGCGCCCGAGACGGAGTTCGCCTTTGAGCCGCGCTTGTTGCGGCCAGAAAATAAATTCGGTGCCGAGATCAGTCAGCCAGAAATCCGATTGCGCAAATGGAATGTAGGCCTGCGCGGTGGCAATCGGTTGCGGCTCGGGACACGGTGCGTCAACGGAAGGCGCACGAGCGTAAGCGTATTTATCGCCATTTGCAGTGCGCGTGATTACGAGGCGTTCGGCGGGAATGCCATCGCTGGCTTTCGATTCATAGATCGTTTGCCACGCCGACTCTTGCACGACGATTTTACAGACGACCGGCACGTGTTTTTTGCCGTCGTGCGAAATGATGAGCGTGCCGCGGATTTCGGAATTTGCTTCGGGCCGGACCGACCGGAGTTCGCGCACCAATCTTTGGCCTTCGGCAATCTGGTCAGCGGAGGGTTCGTCGGCGTATCCGCAGCGGATGGAGATAAAAAGCGCGGCGCAAATTGTGTAAAGGCGTTTCATCTCCGTCCACTAGGGAAACACAACCCCAACGCTTTGTCTACTACGCGGCGGTCGCGGCGAGCTCTTCTTCGACGTCGACGATTTCTCTTATTTGCGCAAGGAACCAGCGGTCAATTTTCGTGAGATTGAAAATGTCGTCTATCGAAAACCCGGCGCGCATCGCATGGCGAATAAAGAAGATGCGTTCGGCATTCGGCGCGCTCAGTTTTTGGGTGATGACATCGCGCGGCAACATGTCGCGGTCGCCGTAGACTTCCGTGCCGATGCGCCAGGGTTTGCCGTCGCCGCCGAGACCAGATCGTCCAACCTCTAATGAGCGCAGCGCCTTTTGCAAAGATTCTTTGAAGGTGCGGCCAATGGCCATGGCTTCGCCGACGGATTTCATCTGCGTGTTCAATGTTGGGTCGGCTTGCGGGAATTTTTCGAAAGCAAACCGCGGGACTTTGGTCACGACATAGTCGATGGTCGGCTCAAAGCTGGCCGGCGTTTCGCGGGTGATATCGTTTTTGATTTCGTCCAACAAATAGCCGATGGCGAGTTTCGCGGCGATTTTTGCGATGGGAAAGCCGGTCGCTTTCGAGGCCAATGCCGACGAACGCGAAACGCGCGGGTTCATTTCGATGATGACCATGCGGCCGTTGTCGGGATTCACACCGAACTGGATGTTCGAACCGCCAGTCTCGACGCCGACAGCGCGAATGATCGCGAAACTGGCGTCGCGCATGATCTGATATTCTTTGTCGGTCAGCGTCTGAATCGGCGCGACGGTGATAGAATCACCGGTGTGGACGCCCATCGGGTCGAAGTTTTCGATGGACCAGACGATCACGCAGTTGTCGGCGCGATCGCGCATGACTTCCATTTCGTATTCCTTCCAGCCGAGCAAATACTCTTCGATGAGATTTTCGGAAACGGGCGACAGTTCGATGCCGCGTTTGGCCATCGTTTCATATTCTTCGCCGTTGTAAGCGATGCCGCCGCCAGTGCCGCCGTGCGTGTAAGCGGGGCGAATGATGAGCGGGAAACGTCCGATTTTGTCCGCAACGGCGCGAGCTTCATCAATGTTATGGGCGGTGCCGCTGACCGGGACGTCGAGGCCGATGGAGAGCATCAGGTCTTTGAAAATCTGGCGGTCTTCACCACGTTCGATCGCCGCGGCGTTTGCGCCAATCATTTCGACGTCGAATTTTTTCAGAGCGCCACGTTTGTTCAATGCCATCGCAGTGTTGAGCGCGGTTTGGCCGCCTAAAGTCGGCAGCAAAACGAGCTTGCCCTTTGCGCCCATTTTCTTCATCTCGCCGACTTCGCGTTCGATGATTTTTTCGACGCACTCCGGTGTGATCGGCTCGATGTAAGTGCGGTCGGCGAACTCGGGATCGGTCATGATCGTTGCCGGGTTCGAATTGACGAGCACGATGCGATAGCCCTCCTCGCGCAATGCCTTGCAGGCTTGCGTGCCGGAATAGTCGAATTCGCACGCCTGCCCGATGATGATCGGGCCGGCGCCAATGATCAGAACTGAATGTATGTCGTCGCGACGAGGCATTGCCGGAAAAAGCTAAAGGCTAAATCCAAAAGCTAAAGTATAAAAACAACCTAAGCCCGTGCTAAAGGCTGGGCCGCGGCGCGCTTGATCATGATGGCGTCGATGATTTTTTTGCCGAGCTCGGGTTTTTCAACGAGAGCGAGGCGGGCGGCGTCTTTGCCCTGGCCGATCAGTTCGCCACCGAATTGGAGCCATGCGCCTTTCTTATCGACTGCGCCGCTAGCGATGCCCATGTCCAAAATGCTGCCTTCTTTGTTGATGCCGTGGTTGTAAATGATTTCGAACTCGGCTTCAGCAAAGGGCGGCGCAACTTTGTTTTTGACGATCTTCACTTTGACGCAGTTGCCGATGGCGTTGCCGGCAGAATCTTTCAAGGTATCGCGGCGACGGATGTCGATGCGAACGCTGGCGTAGAACTTCAGGGCTTTGCCGCCAGGCGTCGTTTCCGGATTGCCAAACATGACGCCGACTTTTTCGCGGAGTTGGTTGGTGAAGATGCAGGTGGTCTTGGATTTATTGAGAATGGCGGTGAGTTTGCGCAAGGCCTGGCTCATGAGGCGGGCTTGCATACCCATGGTGGCCATGCCCATTTCGCCTTCGAGTTCAGCCTTCGGGACGAGCGCGGCGACGGAGTCGACCACGATGACGTCCAAGGCGTTGGAGCGGGCGAGGGTTTCGCAAATGGTGAGGGCTTCTTCACCGCTGTCGGGCTGGGAAACGAGGAGGTCGTCCAGGTTCACGCCCAGCTTCTTGGCGTAAGCGGGGTCGAGCGCGTGTTCGGCGTCGATGAATGCGGCCAGACCGCCGGCCTTTTGGGCATTGGCGATGACGTGCAGCATCAGCGTCGTTTTACCGGAGGATTCCGGGCCGAAAATTT
>JAICXV010000684.1 GCA_025934545.1 Verrucomicrobiia bacterium | reverse complement strand
TTTCAAGATTCTCGAACAAATGCACGCGTTTACTTTCACGAAAGTAGCCAAAGGCATGAAGCCGTCGTGGGCCGTATTACGCGCGCAAGACGGCGAAGTTCCGGCTGTCGCCGATGAAAACTCTCTCGAATGGTCCCTGCACAAAAGCGTCGGCGACAGTCTGTTCGTCACCGACGAGCGCGGTCGCGCGATGAAAATCCGCATCGTCAGCGCTCTCGCAAACTCCATCCTTCAAGGCAACCTCATCATCGATGAATCGGAGTTCATCAAACATTTCCCCGACGAAAGCGGCTATCGAATGTTCCTCATCGACGCACCGTCGAATAAAGCAGACGCGGTCGCCGCTGCACTATCGCGCGGTTTGGAAGATCGCGGCCTGGAAGTAACCAGAGCCGCAAAGCGACTCGACACATTCAACGCCGTGCAAAATACATATTTGAACACATTTCAGATTCTTGGCGGCCTTGGCCTCTTGCTCGGCACCGCTGGCCTCGGCGTCGTTGTATTGCGAAACGTCCTCGAACGCCGCGCCGAGTTGGCGTTGTTCATGGCCGTCGGTTTGCGCGCGCGTGTTTTGCGCAAGCTCGTTGTGATGGAACACGGCACGCTGCTTTTAGCCGGGCTGCTCATCGGAATTATTTCCGCGCTGGTCGCCATCGTCCCGGCATTGCGCGGACCGATTCAGCAGTTAAATTATCGAGAACTGTCCATCACGCTCGCGCTGGTTTGCGTGAGCGGATTGATTTGGACATGGGTCGCCGCGCGAATTGCATTGAGAGGCGAACTATTGAAAGCATTACGAAACGAGTGACATGAACGCTGCAAGCTCTAACATCCAAGCTCCAGAGAAGCTCCAAACTTCAAACTTCAAATTCGCGAACAACTATCTTGGATCTTGGTGCTTGGTATTTCTCTGGTGCTTGGTCCTTGGATCTTGGAGCTTCGCCGCCGCACCCGCTCTTTACACCAACAACTTCGAATCCACCGAACTCGACCAGGTCCCCGCTGACATGCTTGTCCTCGACGGGGCCTTCGCCGTTAAACAGCAAAACGGCAACAAATTCCTGGAACTTCCCGGCGCGCCGCTCGACACCTTCGGCCTCTTATTCGGACCCGCGACCAATGCCAACGTCACCGTCACTGCTCGCATTTACGGCACTGGCAAAGGCCGTCGTTATCCCAGTTTCGGCGTCGGACTCAACGGCGCCGGCGGATACAAAATCAAAATTTCGCCATCGAAAAACGCGCTCGAACTTTCCAAAGGCGACGACGTCATCGCCTCCGCTCCGTTCAAATGGCAGAGCGGCGCGTGGACAAAATTCAAATTACAAATCCGTCCCGAATCCGGTCATTGGAAAATCGAAGGCAAAGCCTGGAGCGATTCCTCAAAAGAACCCGAAAAATGGGACATCGCGTTCGACGAAAAAACGGAACCCGCCCCCGGTCGCGCTTCCATTTCCGGCAGTCCCTATTCCGGCACACCGATCCGTTACGATGATCTAGCCGTAACGCCCATCTCGAACTGATTCCCATTTCGGACCGCGGACTTTAGTCCGCTTCAACATCAAGAACGCCCGCCCTGCATCATTTTTGCGTGCATAATTTATGCCATACGTTGACACCCTGACCTCCCCTATGTAAACTTTTGACGACTACCGGACATGAACACGTTCCTTAATCAACACGTGCTTGTGCTCAACCGCTTGTGGCAGGCGGTCAATATCTGCACAGCACGTCGTGCTTTGTCTCTCGTCTTCGAGGGTCACGCACATGTCGTGCTTGGGGACGACGACGGCGCTTTCCAGACTTACAATTTCAGCCAATGGCGCGATTTTTCCGAACAGGAACCGCACCCCGAATCGATCCACACCGTTTCTTTCAAGATTCGCGTCCCGCGCGTCATCCTGCTCGTGATGTTTGATCGTCTTCCCAAAAAGGAAGTGAAATTCACGCGCCACAATATTTTCGAACGCGACCGCAACACCTGCCAATACTGCGGCCACATTTTCGATCGCAAAGACCTGAACCTCGACCACGTCATCCCACGCGACCGCGGCGGCCCGACAACCTGGGAAAACATTGTGTGCTCCTGCATCCGATGCAACACCCAGAAAGCCAATCGCACGCCGCAGGAAGCGAGTATGCACTTGGTCCGCAAACCGAAGCGACCGAAATGGCGTCCGTTTGTGCAGGTTAATTTGGGCTTCCACCAGCACGATAGCTGGAAACATTTCCTCGACCTCGCCTACTGGAACGT
>JAICXV010000658.1 GCA_025934545.1 Verrucomicrobiia bacterium | reverse complement strand
CGGGCTTTTCGCGCCCGGGCGGAGATGAAAAAAATATTGGCGAAAATAACAAAAGAGAAATATTTGTAGCTCCACTCGGTGTAACCCTGATGGAGCCCAAACCGTCTAAGGATGTGAATGAATTTTGATACTTTGCAATCCAAGCTGATCAGCGCTGCAAAGGCAAATCCGCCTGCGCAAAATGTGCCGTACTGTTTTGAAAAACGTGTCATGGCGAATTTGAAAGGCCAATCGCCTTTGAACGTCTGGGCGCTCTGGGCTCAGCCTCTCTGGCGCGCTGCACTTTCCTGTATCGCTATTACCATGCTCTGTGGTGTTTGGTCGCTTTCGCATCTTTCGACGCCTGATTCCACGGACCTGTCGCAAGATCTCGAATCCGCTGTTTACGCCGGCCTGAACCAGCACGTTGAGGAAGCCACCTGGTGAGCCCCTGGAAGGTCATACTCGCGACCATGATCATTTTTGGTTGCGGCGTTGTGACCGGCGGTCTCGTCGTTAAAGTGCGGACCGCACATCTGCGCACGGTCAAGATTGAACCTCGCCATTCGGAACCGCGAAACGCAGTTAACACGCCCGGTGCGCCGCCCTGGCAGCTTCAGCGCAAAGAATTTCTCGACAAAATGGATCGCGCGCTCGACCTGACCGCTGAGCAACGTCAGCGCATCGACAAAGTCATGCACGACAGCCTTGATCGTACCCGCCCGCTCTGGCAAGAGATCGCTCCCCAGATGCGCGATGAAATGCGCCGCGTCCGCGAAGGGATCCGCAACGAATTGACCCCTGAGCAGCAGAAGAAATTTAACGACTTGCTCAAGCCCCGCCAAAAAGGCACGAACGCGCCGCCTCGGATCGCCGTGACGAATTAGGTTTGTCGGCGTGGCTTTAGCCGTCAGACGGCAAATATCAAACGCACGCAGTAAATTCAATCTGCTCGCATTTCGACTCCTTCTTGGTTTTACTGACCGCGAATGACGGCGGACCCCAATTGGCTCAAATTGCTCAAGCAATACTTCGGGTTCACCTCTTTTCGTCCGCTCCAACAGGAAATCATCACGGACGTCCTCGCCGACAAAGACGTTTTTGCGCTCCTCCCGACCGGTGGCGGCAAATCGCTTTGTTTCCAACTTCCGGCATTGATACGTCCGGGTCTCGTGCTCGTCATTTCACCGCTGATCGCGCTGATGAAAGACCAGGTCGACGCCCTCACAGCGAGCGGCATCACGGCCACATTTCTCAATTCGACTCTCGACGCAACCGAATCGCGCGCACGCCTCCAAAAACTTCGCAAAGGCGAATACCGGCTGCTTTATGTTGCTCCCGAACGAGCCATGCTCGACGGCTTCCTGCACGATCTAAAGACCTGGAACGTCAGGCTCATCGCGATCGATGAAGCCCATTGTATCAGCGAATGGGGCCACGAATTTCGACCTGAATATCGGCAAATAGCGCAATTGCGTTACATTTTTCCAAACGTCCCGTTGTTGGCGCTGACTGCGACTGCGACCGCTCGCGTTCGCGACGACATCGTCACTCAACTCAAACTTAATAATCCCAGTTGTTACGTCGCTAGTTTCAATCGGCCAAACCTGACCTATCGCGTTTTTCCTAAACAACAAACGTTCGAACAGATTCTCAAATTCCTTGAAAGCCGCCCAAACGAAAGCGGCATCATCTATTGTCAGGCGCGTAAAACCACTGAAACTGTCGCCGAAAAACTGCGCGTGAACGGCGTTGCCGCCAAACCTTACCACGCCGGCTTGTCGCACGAGGACCGCGCGAAAAACCAGGAAACGTTTCTCCGCGACAAAACGCGCGTCATCTGCGCAACCATCGCGTTCGGTATGGGGATCAACAAGTCGAACGTGCGCTTCGTCATTCATCACGATCTTCCGAAAAGCATCGAAGGCTATTACCAGGAAACCGGGCGTGCCGGCCGCGACGGTTTGCCAAGTGAGTGCCATCTCTATTTCAGTGCCGGTGATGTGGTGAAGTACAGCCAGTTCATCGACGAACGACCGGCAGAGGAACAAGCGCTCGCCCGTGAACAACTGCAGCGCATGGTTCATTACGCCGAGTCTTCGGGTTGTCGGCGACGTTCCTTGCTCAAATATTTTGCTGAGAACTACAGCGAGGAAAATTGCGGCGGGTGCGACAACTGCCTTTCGCCACGCGACACTTTTGACGGAACTATTGCCGCCCAAAAATTTCTCTCCTGCGTCTATCGCATCACCGAGCGCGGCCACCCGACCATGGGTTTAAACCACATCGTCGCCATTCTCACCGGCGCTGAAACACAAGGCATTCGCAAATGGGGTCACGAAAGTCTTTCAACCTACGGCATCGGTGATGAACACAAACCGGAAGTCTGGCAGGCCATCGGACGTGAACTAACCCGTCTCGGCTACTTGCGCCAGG
>JAICXV010000229.1 GCA_025934545.1 Verrucomicrobiia bacterium | reverse complement strand
CTCGGCCTGGAGTTGGCTGATGGTTTGGGTGATGTCGAAATCTCCGCTGCCTTCGCGAAGAAGCATGTCGGCGCGCTTACGGGTGTTTTGATAAACGGCGAGGCTGTCTTCGACGGCACGAACGACACTGCGCGGAGTGATGTTGTGCTCTTTGTTGTAGGCGATTTGTTTTTCGCGGCGATATTGTGAGACTTCCAAAAATTTCTGGATGCTCTTGGTCATGACGTCGGCATACATGATGACTTCGCCGTTGAGATGGCGCGCGGCGCGGCCAGCGGTTTGGATGAGGCTGGTGGCGCTGCGCAGATAACCTTCTTTGTCGGCATCGAGAATGGCGACGAGCGACACTTCGGGCAGGTCGAGACCTTCGCGCAGGAGATTGATGCCGACGAGCACATCGAAATCGCCTTTGCGCAACGCACGCAAAATTTCGACGCGTTCGATGGCGTCGATTTCGCTGTGGAGATAACGGACGTTGACCCCGACGTCGCGCAAGTAATCGGTCAATTCTTCGGCAGTCCGCTTGGTCAAGGTGGTGACGAGCGTGCGCTCTTTATTGTCGGCGCGTTTGCGGACTTCTTCGAGCAGGTCATCAATTTGGCCTTTGAGCGGTTTGATGGTGATCTTCGGATCGATCAAACCAGTCGGGCGCACGATTTGTTCGACGACGCGGCCTTGCGACCAGATCATTTCCTGATCCTGCGGCGTGGCGCTGACGTAAATGGTTTGGTTTTGCAGCGCTTGGAATTCCGGAAAGTTGAGCGGGCGATTGTCCAATGCGCTGGGCAAACGAAAACCGTGCTCGACGAGAACGGTTTTACGCGATTTGTCGCCAGCATACATGCCGCCGATTTGCGGAATGGTGGCGTGCGATTCGTCGACGACCAGAAGGTAATCGGACGGAAAAAAATCGATGAGCGTGCCGGGACGCGAACCGGGCGGGCGATTGGCGAGATGGCGTGAATAGTTTTCGATGCCGCTGCAGAAACCCATTTCCTCCATCATTTCCAGATCGTATTCGGTGCGCATTTTGATGCGTTGGGCCTCGATCAGTTTGCCGCGGGCTTCGAACCAGGCGATGCGATCGCCCATTTCTTCGCGAATAGCGAGGAGGGCGCGTTTGATTTTCGTGTCGGGCGTGACGAATTGTTTCGCCGGAAAAATAGTGACCGAGTTTGGTGAATCCAATTTGTCGCCGGTGAGCGGATCGAAATAGGTGATGCGCTCGATTTCTTCGCCGAAAAATTCGATGCGCAAGGCATCTTCGCGGCCGGCGGGACGGACTTCGACAACATCGCCGCGTACGCGAAATTGGCCGCGCTCGAACGCAATGTCGTTGCGCGAATATTGTAAATCGATGAGCCGGATCAAGGCCTGTTCGCGCGAGACGCCGGGACCGAGACGGAGCGGTAGGATCAACGCTTCGTAATCTTCTTTGCTGCCGATACCGTAAATGCACGAAACGCTGGCGACGACGACTACATCGCGCCGCGTGAACAGCGAGCTCATGGTCGAGAGGCGCATGCGCTCGATTTCCTCGTTCACGCTGGAATCTTTTTCGATGAACGTATCCGTGCGCGGGATGTAGGCCTCGGGCTGATAATAATCGAAGTAACTGACAAAATATTCGACGGCGTTGCGCGGGAAAAAACTTTTGAACTCGGCGTAAAGCTGTGCAGCGAGTGTTTTGTTGTGCGAGATGACGAGGGTCGGTTTCTGGACGTTTTTGATGACGTTGGCGATGCTGAACGTTTTTCCGGAACCGGTGACGCCGACGAGCGTTTGATGTTTCGCGCCCGCCAACACGCCTTCGGTCAGCTTCGCAATAGCTTGCGGCTGATCACCGGCGGGTTCGTATGGGGCGACGAGTTCGAACATAACATTTAAGGTACGGGTTGAAGAAAATGGTGTCAAACCACGCCGGGTTTTGCGGGAGGTTTCCGATGCTTTCGATAACTGGCGAAGCATTGGCGTAAGTCGTCGGAATCGGGGACAGGATCCCAGGGTTCTTTGCGCTCCCGCTCGAGGACCCACCGGACATAGCCGGTCTGGCGCCAGCGGCTAAAATTGTTTTTATTGAAGCCGGGAAAACCTTTGCCGGTGAGCTGGGTGATGACTTGATCATAGGTCGCGCCGTCGTCGAGGGATTAATTGATCCATTTGCGGGTTTTCGCCGGCAATTTTGAGATTTTTCCGGTGAGAGCACGCGGGAACAGAATTTTGGTGATGTTCATAAAGGTTTTTTTAAAGCGGTACTGGACGGCAGTGGGTGGCAGCCAGTGCAATTCAGTGATAGCCACTGCAAGCGGTTGAGGTGTTGGTTTGAGCAACCTTGCCGCGCGTTGTTGGCGCAAGGTGGCTTGTCTGCCTCAGGTGTGTCATGTTTTACGTTATTCATACTGGTGAAGATATTACAGGAAGGAGCTACATTATTCAATGAGAAAGTATTGTTAAAGCCCAGGTGCTTTGAGGGCGAAGTGTGGATGAACATTGTGCATTATTCATTGAGCATTGGGCATTGCACATTGGGGACTGAGCGCTAAACGCCGACTCTACGCCTAACCTACTTCTTTCGCGAATTCCAGAGGAGGAAGGCCGTGGTGAGTGCGCTGGTGGCCAGAGGAGGAAGACCCATGAAAAACCAGGGCTGGATGTAATTCACGAATATCTCCTCGCGATCATGCGACTCGCGATGGGCGTACATGTTGGCGAAATAACACACGGCCACCACAGCCATAATGAGGGCGGGCGTGATTAAACAGAGGGTCAAGCGGCGTCGGCCGCGAGTGGCTGGGACTAATGCTATCAGAGCAAGCATCGAGGTGGCCCAACTTCCGAAGAGGACGCCGCCGGCGACGAGCCAGCCGCCGATGTCTTCTGCGAACATTATGGGCATGGGTTTTTCGCCTTTATGGCATTAATCATGGAGTTCGGACTGAGCGCCATCCTGATCCCTCATCGTGAGCGAACTTGCTGATTGGGCCGAGCCATTCAAACCTTCCGAGCGGTGTGGATAGAACTTGCCCGATTTTTGATCCGACCACATCAGCATGTTTGTGTTCAAGTAGTCCATGAGCCCTGACTGACCCTTGCCCATGTGCCGGTTCTCGATATGGGTATTCTGCGAATGACCAAGGGTCATGCGCATCGGAATTGCAGAGCGCGTATGTCGGTTCTTTAAGAAGTTGGCTTGGTGCTGAGGAAGTTCTAGGCTCGCGACATGCGACAACCGCTCCCAAAAGGAGGAGCACGCTGGCGATAATGCAATACTTGTTCATGGTTTGCGCGCGACGTTGATGGCCGCTCTCATTTGATGGCGAATTCGCTTTTGAATAGGAGCCATGTCCATAATGAAACGCTGGCCACCCACACACACCAGCGCAAAATTGTCCGGTTCCGAAATGGCAGGAGGGCCAGAAATGTCGGTATCGCGGGGATGGTGCAGGCGGTAGCTAAAAGCAATACGTGATCGAACGATTCGCGGCTGCCGTCGAAGAAGTAACCGCCGCCAATCTGGGCATTATAGAGGGTGAGGCCGCGGTCATAAACGACGAGAGAGTGGATGAGGATGGCGATTGCGGGCGCAGCCCATGCGGTTAACGCGAGCGAACACCATTCGGCCCATTTTGGAAACTGGTTAGACATCATCGTGACGACCGCGTCTAACGAACTCAAAAATACCTGCTGCTAGAATTGCGAACAAACAAATTGTTTGTTGGATTATAAACGATTGCTACGGTCAGATTTCTGCGTTAACCCAACAAACCAACCAATTATTCCCGCAACGCATCCATCGATTAAGGCGTTTATACAGAAGAACCAAAAAGGGATGTCCACACCAGTATGAATGGGCACCGACTTTCCAACTACGGCAAAAACCAACGTTGTGGGCAATGCTAACACCAAGTAAAACAAACCCACCACAGTCCTGAATCCCATGTTGTCGCCGCTGCCGTTATTACCAACAGATGCACACATAACTCCATAGACAAACGAAGTCAGCATTGTGCCAAAAACAAATACTTTTAGCGACAACGGCCACTTCGTCCGTTTTAAAAGTTGTTGATTTTCCATAGGTCGTTCGCGAATAAAACCTATCGGAAAGTTAGCAGGCTACAACAGTTGTCTGATCTGTGTGAATCGCTCGCTCCAACGCTGGGCAATGCTGCCTGAGGCGTCAATATCTGAAGCGACCAATGCCTGATGTTCTGGGCTGGCCACGATCGCGGCCAGCCAAGTTGGCTGCGAGGACGTGGAAGCTACGATTTTCTCCAAAGCAGCCGCGGCCTTAGCTGAACGCTGCATGCCTCCTGCGGGACCCGCTGCGGAGTGCCGCTCTAGCATCGTAAGCGCCCCGAGTTCGGTGTAATCGAGCGGACAGCGAACCTCAAGACGGCGACGTGCTTGAGTCTGAAAGTTGGGATCAATTGCAGAAAGAGCAACGGCAATCTGCGGAACAACCCAACTGCCTGAATCAAGTCGATGCCAGAGCGCGTTGGTGATGCGAGAGTCTGGAGGCAGGAACGTGGCAGCTACTGCGGCAACCAATGTCGGACGCCAGTTCAGGTCTGTGAGCAATCCTAGAATGGCAGAGCGATCGGTGTCGGCTACCGCGCACTGGCGCACCAAACGAACCGCATCGGTGCTATCCTCAGCAGACAAATGCAATAGAGCGAGGTAGCCGTGTGGTGACTTGAATACTGGTGAAAAGACTCCGAATTCTTTTGGCATGAAAGTGGAGGTCGCGATTGAATGTTAGTTGCCACTAAAAAACGCGATCCGGCTATCACAGTGCTCGCGCCATGTGCCACGGTACAACTTGAAAATAAACGACGCAAGAAACCAACCGTAACCAGCGAGCATCAGGACGCCGAGCGGTCTCAAAACCATATTTTCCCGCTCGTTTGAACTGGGATACCAAAGAAAGAAACAACCAAGGCCAATAAAGAGGCCCCAGCCGCAACAGAAAGCATGAATTAACGGCCATCGCTTCGCGGTTTTCCAGTAGAAGCGGCCCAACCACACTTTTCGAGGACGATGTCGCATTGTGCCGTAACTTTCAGATCACCAGAAGTCGGTGACAACAGAATACCTGCGCTAACGTCTTCTTCATTTGGACTTTGTCGAAAGGAGAATGGCGCAAAATACCAGAACCAAACTCAGCCCAATCATCCACTCCGAGGTAGTAGTGTCAATAGTGTGTGCCTGGTCGCGATAG
>JAICXV010000141.1 GCA_025934545.1 Verrucomicrobiia bacterium | reverse complement strand
CCACCCCGACAAACCAGTGGAGCCCAAAGACGGGTTCGACTGACTCAATTTTGAGGGTCTTTCTGACCGTGGATGCCATCTCGAGAGCTCCCTGATTTCTGTCTTGGCGTTAGTAATGCCATGTTGGTATTAGTAATACCAACGTTACATGCCCGGTCTCAGGTTCGTCAATAAAATAATAAAATAAAGGGTAACAGAGCCTGACCTAATAGGCTGTGTGAAGCACCGAAATTATCACTTCCCCCAACGCCAAAAAGACCGTTCCCCCAACACGGTAGTTCTTTCGGCAAAGTTCTTAGAGACTGCTGCGGCGCGGACTAAAATCTATTGCAACCCGAATATTTTTTTCCCGGCAACAGGCAACGCAGCGGTGAGCACGTCTCCCGACTGAGCGTCGGCCATGTAAATGGTTTTGTAATCGGATCCGCCAAAAGCGAGATTGGCCAAGTGAGACGGCCGATGCCGGTCTGAATAAACGAGGTGTGTAGGCAGCATGTTGGCGTCGAAGCGCCAAACGCCTGTCCCTAGGTGGCAAACGACAAGTCCGTTTTCCGCATCCGTCTCAATTCCATCCGGCCCAACGCCGCCGGAAAATTGTATCGCCACTCCAACTTTCGAAAATTGTCCATCATCCATAAGCGGGCATCGCCAGACCTGTTGCGAACGTGTCACCGCCAAGAATACCTGTTTATCAGTTGTATTTACGGTGACACCATTTGGACTCGGGGCATTGCTGATCATGCGTTGCAAATCACCATCTGGCTTCATGCGAAATACGCGGCCGGTCGGATCAGCGATGCCGGTCTGGCCCTGGTCGGTGAAATAAAGATCGCCGGTTGAAGAAAAATTCAGATCGTTACACCCCTTAAAGCCTTCGCTGTAAGCGGTCCCCAGAAGCGGCTCAATGCTACCAGCTTTAACATCAAGAACCATGATCCCGTTGCGGTAATCGGCCACAAATAACCGGCCGTCTTTATGAAATTTCGAGCCGTTTGGCCAACCATCATACTGAACGACTAGGTCCCAGTCGCCCTTTGGCGTGATACGAAATACCCTCCCGAACGGCGTGTCTACGAGAAAAAGATTTCCTTCCCGATCGAAGGAAGGACCCTCGATAGAGCAAACGACCTCCTTGCCCTGCAAGTTTGGATCAGACCATTTTGTCCGACGCCTATCGCGGAATTTCGCTGGCATAGAAGTAAACACTTCCGCCTTGACATGCGTAACGTCGCTAAACGGATTGAACATTTTGAGACCTCATTCTCTTTCTCGTGAATTCACTAGCTCAACGACGTACGTACATACACAGGCAAATATTTATTGTAAACTTCACGCGTCGCTTGCAGACTGCTGATGGAAAGAAGGCGATGACCAATCGACTAATCTCCGAAACAAGTCCTTATCTTCTACAGCACGCAAACAATCCAGTGGATTGGTTTGCGTGGGGTGAGGATGCGCTCGCATTGGCGCGGCGACTCAACAAACCAATATTGCTCTCAGTCGGTTATGCGGCGTGTCATTGGTGCCACGTCATGGCGCATGAAAGCTTTGAAGATTCGCAGACCGCCGCTATGATGAACGAACTGTTCGTCAACATCAAAGTCGATCGGGAGGAGCGGCCGGATATCGACCAGATTTACATGTCGGCGCTTCATCTTTTAGGGCAGCGCGGCGGTTGGCCGTTGACGATGTTTCTTACCCCGGCCGCCGAGCCAATATGGGGCGGCACTTATTTTCCGAAAGAAGCGCGCTTCGGAAAGCTTTGTTTCATCGATGTGTTGCGCGAGACGGCGCGGATGTTTCGCGAAGAGCCCGGCATTATCGAGAACCGGCAAAAAGACCTTTTAAGCAGGCTTGCAACACGCACCCGGGCTGCGGGAAGCTCCACCGTAACGGCTGCTGACCTTGACAATTTTGCACGTCAACTCGCGGATATGATAGATCCAATAAATGGTGGCTTGCGCGGGGCACCGAAATTCCCGCATTCACTTGCTTTGGAAATGCTGTGGCGGGCAGGAAGGCGCACCGGCGAGGTGCGGTTCTTCGACCTCGTTGATCTTTCCCTAGAGCGGATGTGCCGAGGCGGGATATATGATCATCTCAGCGGCGGCTTTGCGCGCTACAGCGTGGATGACCGTTGGCTCGTGCCACACTTTGAAAAGATGTTGTACGACAATGCACAACTTCTCGAACTGCTTGCACTGGAATATCTTCGAACCGGCAAGGCCCTCTATCATGATGTTGCAGACGAAATCGTCGACTGGCTTATCCGCGAAATGACGACCGATGGCGGTGCATTCGCGGCTTCGCTAGATGCCGACTCTCAAGGAGAGGAAGGACGCTTTTACGTTTGGACTAAGGATGAAATTGACAATGTGTTGGGTAAGGATGACGCACCGTTCTTTGCACTCCATTATGACGTAAGTGCAGATGGCAACTTCGAAACCAGAAACATCCTCAATCGGTTGACAGGACCTAACGCGAACGCGGCTGAAGAGGCTCGCCTCGCGAAATTGCGCGCAAAGCTATTGGAAGCGAGACAGAACCGTATTCGCCCTAATTTAGACGACAAGGTCTTGTCAGACTGGAACGGACTGATGATCGCCGCGCTGGTCAATTCAGGAGTTATTTTTAAAAGGCCGGCGTGGATAGAGCTGGCTGCGCGAGCCTTTGATTTTATTTCGAGTGCGATGACGAAAGGCGACCGGCTCGGGCACGCCTGGCGTGCGGACCGGTTAGTGTTTCCTGGACTCGCCTCCGACTTTACCGCAATGATCCGCGCAGCGCTGACGTTGCATGAACAGAGTGGGAACCGAAGGTACCTTGAGCTAGCGTTCAGTTGGCAGCATGCACTTGATCGCCACTATTCCGACGACACAAGGGGCTGCTATTTCCTTACGGCGAACGACGCAGAGCATTTAGTGGTGCGTCCCAATGCGACCGCAGACGACGCCACGCCCAATCACAATGCGCTAGCAGCGCAGAATCTTGTTCGATTTGCAGTGTTGGACGGAGATAACCAATGGAGGAAAAGAGCCGATCGTCTCTTTGACGGTTTGCTCACCGCCGCGATGTCCGATCCGTTCACGCACGTCGCGCTGCTAAACGCTCTCGATTTCAGGCTTCGCGCGGCAGAAATTGTGGTAGCGGGGCGCGAAGAAAGAAGCTTTGCTTCCGCCGCGCTTAACCTTCCATTTGTCGAGCGTATCGTGCTTCGTGCACCATCAGCCGCTGCTCTGCCGCTATCACATCCAGCGCAGGAAAAAATACAAAGGGCCTCCGAGGGATTAGCTTTTATTTGTATCGAGGAAACCTGCTCACTGCCTGTGCTCAACGCAGCTCAGATCGCGGAAACATTCGACACGATGCGAAAATCAAAAAACTTGGTTTAGCTGCATTTTGCGTAACCCCATGCTTTTGTAGCGGACGTCGCTATGGCTAGAATATTATGCCGTCTGGTTGCTGTGCGATATAGCGTGCAAGCACCAACGTATGTTCGCGCGACAGACGTTCTGCCAGCTCAGTATCGCGCCGCTCGAGCGCATCGATGATTGCCAAATGATCTTGGATCGTTTGATCGGAGCGGAATGCACGGTTCATCGTGAGTTGGCGGATGCCGCGTACGTGCAGCAAAAGATCTTCTGTCAAGTTCATAAGTGTTTTCGAGCCGCTCAGCCGGATTACGCCCTGATGAAAGCTTATGTTGGCTTGGGAATACTCGGAAAGATGTTCGCTCGGTCTATGCACTTCGTTGAAGGCAATAAAAAGCTGGCGGAGTTGGGTAATCGCCTCGTCGCTAGCGGATAAAGTGATCAGTCGAGCCGCCATACTTTCAAGCGCAGCCCACGCTTCGATCATCTCGACAATTTCGGATTTTGTTTTACGAACGACCATGGTCCCCTTACGGCGGACGGAAACGACAAATCCCTCGCGCTCAAGGGCCGCCAGCGCTTCACGGATCGGCGTACGGCTTGTGCCCAGTTTTTCGGCAATCTGACGTTCATCAATCCAACAAGGTTCCTTGGAGCTATAAATGTCCCTTTCGATAATTGCCCGCTTCAAAGCGTCATAGACTCTCATTCTAAAACTCGGCTCATTTGCGAAATTCCTCGCCGGAAGTTCGGTAGCCGATTCAAGAATATTCACATCTGCAATCACATTCTTCATGTGCACTTGACCTCACTTTCTTTTCACGCTCCCGCGCGGGTATCCGGCGCCCGAAACACTAGCGAAGAATCAATCGCATTTTTTAGCCGATCATGGTCCCCTCCTGCGTTGAAACATTCACGCTCGCCTTAATCGTCAGCGAAAGTTTTTACGAGCAAATTTTCCAATGCGCTTCCGCATTCCGATATACCGCCACTCCCGTCAGAAGACGTTATTATTTTGACTACCACGATACCGTCAACGGACTATTAGGGATTTTGACCGGTAGCGCGTGAATCTCCAATTCGGCCTTACCTGACGAAAGTTGGTCGGGAGCCTGAATTCGCTGGCGAACGTACCCGACACGAAGGCGGTCCGCAAAGAACAAGTTGGCTTCCGAAACGTCGTCGCACAGATCACTAAACACTACTCTGTGGCCGCGTGCGTTGAGTTTTCGTGCGCGGAAACGAGACAATCCATAGCTGCCTGCACGCCGCCTCTATTGTGCGGGATGCCGGCGAGCGACAGTGCCATCTCAGTTGCCGCAAGCGCACCCATCAGCATTGTGTCGTTGGTGTCGCCGAGATGCCCGATGCGAAACATTTTCCCTTTGAAAGGCCCGAAGCCGGCGCCGTAGGAAATGTTGAAGCATTCCAGCGCCAACGCGCGGAAAGAGTCGGCGTCGTAGCCGTCGGGCAGCAAAATGGCGGTCAAGCTTGGAGAATAATACTTCGGGTCTCGACAGACGATATCAAATCCCCAAGCCTTCGCCGCGCAGCGGGTTGCTTCCGCCAGGCGGTCATGGCGCGCGAATAAGTTATCAAGGCCTTCCTCGTGTAGCATTTCGATCGCCACCGCGAGACCGTGCAAGATCTGAGTTGCCGGCGTGTAGGGAAAAAAGCCTGTCTTGTTCATCGCCAACATGTCGTCCCACGCCCAGAACGACTTCGGCAGCTTGGAAGTCTTACTGGCGGCCAGGGCCTTGTCGCTTACCGCGTTGAACGACATGCCTGGCGGCAGCATCAATCCCTTCTGCGCGCCGGCAACGGTAACGTCGACGCCCCATTCGTCATGCCGGTAGTCGGCAGAGGCGAGCGAGGAAACGGTATCGACCAGCAGGAGTGCCGGGTGGCCGACCCTGTCGATCGCCTTACGAACCTCGGGCACCGAGGAAAGGCAGCCGGTTGACGTTTCATTATGAACGAAACAGACCGCCTTAATCTCATGCCTCTTATCGTTGAGCAGACGAGCTTCGACTGCTGCCGCGTCGACGCCGGTACGCCAGTCCGTGACAATGAATTCAGGGTTCAAGCCGAGCTTCTCGGCCATTTTTTTCCATAACGTGGCAAAATGGCCGGTCTCCACCATCAGCACTTTGTCACCCGGCGAAAGGGTGTTGACCAACGCACCTTCCCAAGCGCCAGTGCCGGTGGCAGTGTAAATGATCACCGGATTGGTAGTCTTAAAAATCGTCTTTATGCCATCGAGGCATTTCCTGGCCAGCTCGGCGAATTCTGGACCACGGTGATCGATGACCGGGGTGTCCATGGCCCGTAGCACGCGGTCCGGGACGGGAGTCGGTCCCGGAATATGCAGGAAGTGGCGGCCGACAGGACGTGAAGAATTCTTAGACAATGACGTCACTCCCAAACTCCAGTTTCGTTCAACGATCAAAGAGGGTCGTATCTGGATAGTTGAAAGACATTATTGCGTACGTGTGCCTGTCGCAAATCAAATCCGTACATATTTGTGGTGCAGTCCGCCGAGGATTGAACGGTAGGGAATACGTCCCGCTCTCTCAACGGTCCGCGATAGGAGGCGCATCTTTTCCATGGGCAGGTGCGTGCGCGTTTCATTTTAGTGATTCATATGCGATGTTTGCGGTAGCGTTTCTGGCGACAGCCGATTAGACGCTGATATATGATTGCGCAACAGTTAGCTCGGCTCGAGCAACTCGACCTTAAGAAAGTGTGGTCGCATGAAGCCGTTGCGTTTACACCTTGGCTCGCTCGCGATGAAAACATCGCCCTACTTGGCGAGGCATTAGGCCTGGATCAAGAAGTTGAAGCCGATGGCGGTCGACCCCTTTCGCGCGGACATGCTTTGCAAGGACATTCAAACAATTTCTTGGATCTTGATCGAGAATCAGCTGGAGCGGACTAATCATCGCCATTTGGGGTAGGTCTTGACCTATTCGTCCGGGCTCGGCGCGGTCACGATTGTCTCGATAGCCCCCCGTTGTCTCGATAGCCCCCCGCGCT
>JAICXV010000756.1 GCA_025934545.1 Verrucomicrobiia bacterium | reverse complement strand
CGCCTGCGAAAGGCAAAAGCCGTGCGGGGCAAAAAAGAACGCCGTCGGTCCGAAAGGCTTTGACGGGGGCTCAATGGACCGGCGGCGCTGAAAACTAACAATATCGGCTTACTTCTTGGCTGCTGCGGGAGCGGCGCTCTTCTGGAAGCTGTAGGTCCCGCCGAATTTCTTGCTGAATCGCTCAAGGCGGCCAGCAGTATCCACAAATTTCTGCTTTCCGGTGAAAAACGGGTGGCAATTGCTGCAAATATCGACATTGATTCGGGACAAGGTGCTGCGGGTTGTGAAGGTGTTTCCACATGCACAGTGAACCGTACAAGTCTGATATCGAGGATGAACTTTTTCTTTCACGGGCCATTACTCCTTTGGCTGGAACGTGCGTTTGGCCTGACATGGCAGAACGTCAGTCCAGCACTCTTGATTCAATCATTATACGCATCTGTCGCCACGACGGTTTGTCGTGGCGCAAGGCGAAGAATCTACTCGCTATGAATCGCTGCTGCAAGCAGGGCTAGAGTTGCCGCGATGTTGGCGCGGATCGGGCTTCCAGGGGCCAAAACGCGCGCGAGGCTGCTGGTGCGCAATGCATTCCATGCCCGCGGCAACGGGAATCGAGATAAGGTCGCGACCTCCTGCTCCGCAGAGCTCAGGCGGTGCCTTGCGTCTTCAAGCTGATCGCCGGCCTCCGCGAGTTGATGCCGCAAATCCTGCAATTGTCGTTCAAGCAACTTTCGCTCATCCGACTCTTGGGAAAGGACAAAATTCAAAGAACCGAGTTGCCCCTGGTGACGTGCTATGCATTCATAAAAGAGGCGACGAGTCTCTCGCGATGCGGCAGCCGGTGCGATATCGACGGACGCGTACCCCAGCCGAGTCATCCACGCGCTATGCAGAAGCGAGAACAATGATTCTTCTGCTTCGTTGAACCTGTGCGGAGGCGCCTGGGATCCTTCTCGGAAAAAGCGTGGATCGAGCCGATGCAGCGCATCGAAATCATTTTTCCATGGACGAAGTGGCGGCAATTCTAGGAAATCTGCGATTCGTTCAATCTGTTGATCTGGCCCAGCGACCAACTCTTCGTAACGCAGTGTGAGGGTATTGGGCCTTTGTAATGGTTCCCATGCATCCAGGTGATCGCTCCATGAGCCAAAGGGCGTGAAGCCGATGAGCGTATCGGCGAGCGTTGCCCTGCGCGGGAGTTGCCCATAATCACGCTGGTAATGCCAGTAGGAATATGACGCACTCCGCCCATTTCGCACGATGTAAATGGATTTGCCCTCGTCGATAGGAACATCGTGCGATTTAATGCAAAAAAGTTCCGTCGAGTCGCGCATTGACTGATAGGCATCGCCGAATTTGCCGCCTAAAAATCGATGGCCGACGCGCTGGGCAACCGCGGCATTGGCCCCGATGTCGTCGCGATCGTCATACATCGAGCAAGTTGAAATGCCCCACACCTGCTTGAGCATCAGACGAACGAGCGTGTTCCCCGACCGGGGAAAGGATGAAAGCCAGACAATCATTCGCGAACCCTTACTCCATTGTTCGAAAAAAAACCTACAACCCACTGGCAATTCAATATCATGTCGGCTACCTCGCGTGCAATATTCCCCAAAAAACCTTGGTTTCCCAAATTTTCAGCAAATTCCTGACATCGCCTCGAAAGAGCGTACACCCGGAAATGCCAAAGCCGGAGGGATTTCGATCTAAATCCATGATCATTTCATTTGTCAAACGAAATTTTTTTTGTTTTCTCTTGCATTTTGTCTT
>JAICXV010000066.1 GCA_025934545.1 Verrucomicrobiia bacterium | reverse complement strand
TTCGAACCGTCGTCGACGACGATTACTTCGGCGACGAGCGGCTGGGCCAGGACGGTTTTGATGATGTTGGAAATCGTGGCCGCTTCGTTATAAACGGGAACGATGACGCCGAGACACGGCGTGTTTTCACTCAGTTCTCTGGCTGCTGAGGTGACGGGAGTCATTTCGAGCGCACATTGTCGTAACAACGACGCGCCGGTTCAAGCCAATAGCAGTGTTGACGGTATGCGGAAAGGAAGCCTGAACCGTAGCGACTGAATTGTAGCGCGGGCGTCCTCGCCTGCGGGTTCGCGCGCCGTCTCGGTGCGCGATGGAATCACCTTATTTGCGGCGAGACGCCGCGTTAACCCGCGGCCGGGACGGCTGCGTTACGGCAACTTCCGTTACGGCAAGTTCTATTGCATGCCGGGCTGCAACCCCATGGGCTGCGATTGCTCGCTGACCCCATAGGACGGCACGGAAACGGCGCGCTTCTTCTGTGAAGGTTCGATAACGAATTCGAGCATTTCGGCAATGCGCTTCTTCAAAGGCGGCACGCGCAAATTGCAGAGCAGGAACGGATCTTTTATCCATGTCACGGAATTTGATTTCCAATCGATCAAAGTCGCGCCCAATGCCAGAGAATGATTCAGGTGCGTCATCGGTCCCAGATACGTTTCTTCACCCAAATAACCGTCCGAAATTTCCGCGCCCGCGCCGACCCATGCGCAATTTTCAACAACTGCATTAGGACCGACGACTGCACCTTCTTCGATATGCACGTAATCACCGAGCCAAACGGGCGCGTAAAACTTGACGCCCGGCGCGATCTTCGCACGTAACCCGGCCCAAACGCCGGGTTGAATTTCATGCAGGCCCACATGCGGCTCTTCTTTGACGTGCGGCATCCACGACCGCAGCGTTTGGAAAAAATCGGAGTAACTGTTGAACAAAGTATGTTGGACGTCCCAGGGCAGGCAATCGGCGACAATCACATCGTTGGGCGCAGCCATCCAGTTGGTTTCAGTTTCGGTGCGGAAACGTTTACGCGCGTCTTCGACGGTGCTTTCGCCAGATTCGGAAAGCACTTCGAGCGATAATCCCCAACGTTCGCCGTTGCCGAGCCGGCGCACAACTTCCTCGGCGCGATCGGGAGCGATGACTTTGACGAGTGTCGCGCCATTGGCGGCGAGATATTCGAGCCAATGTTCCACCACCGTTTTACCGAACAAAGGTTTATTAGGCAGTGGCGACCGCTCTGCCAATCCTTCAAGACCCGGTCTGCGCCCTGGACAGATGATAACTGATTTCATTAATACGCCCCTTTGCGGTTGACCACCGCGGGAATTGTTTTCAGCAACAGTTTGACGTCGGTCCAAAGGCTTTGCTGCTCGATGTAGAGGACGTCCAGCTCAACCTGCTGCGGAAAATCAATTTCAGCGCGACCGCCGACCTGCCAGAAGCAAGTGATGCCGGGCGTGATTTCGAGGCGGCGGCGATCCTGAATAGTATATTTGGCAACTTCGCGTGGCACCGGCGGACGTGGTCCAACGAGCGACATTTCGCCACGAAACACATTGAAAAGCTGCGGCAGTTCATCGAGGGACAAGGCCCGAATCCATTTGCCGATTTTGGTGATGCGCGGATCATCTTTGATTTTAAACGTGATGCCGTTGGAATGTTGGTTGCGACTGAGCAACTCAGCTAAACGCGCCTCGGCGTCGAGGCACATGGAACGGAACTTGAACATTTTGAAAAGGCGTCCGTATTTTCCGACCCGCGTTTGCGCAAAGATAATCGGGCCTCCGTCCTCCAGCTTGATGCAAAGCGCGATGGTGAAAAACACCGGACTGAGCGCGACGATCAACGCGGCGCTGCCGAAAATATCCAGCGTGCGCTTGGCGATTTGCGTGCCGGCCATGGCAATTTTCCAGGCCATTCGCCGTGTCCAGACATTGGTCCGTAGAACCGCTCGTCCTGAAGTTGTGTTTGCCGCCAAAAGACGCGCCATCATCTCCTCGTGCCTCTCACTCATAAATCCCAGCCCTTATTCCTTCTATTGCTCCTTGATCACTGACTTTCTGCAATCCGTTTTACTAAAGCTTTTACTTCGGGTTCTCCGAAAGTTCCTGAAAGCACCACGTCAGCCCACTTTGCCTGCGGTTGCACAAATTTCTTGTGCATCGGCGCGACCGTTTCAATGAACTGCTCACAAACTGAATCTTCTGTCCGGCCGCGCTCGTCGACATCGCGACGCATGCGGCGTTGGAAACGCAACGGCGTCGCGCATTCAATAAACACTTTGACGTTAAATAATTTTCGAATCGACGGACGGCGCAACAGCCACAGACCATCGACGATTATGACGGGTTTCGCGGCCATTACCTTTTGCTCGGTGCCGCGGCAATGCGTTTTGAAATCGTAACAGGGCACCTGTGCCGGTTTGCGCGCAATGAGTTGTTTTAACGTTGTTTCCAGGCAATCCCAGTCAATCGCACGCGGATCATCAAAATTGATCTTGCTGCGTCGGTCCTCGCCTACGTGGGAGCGATCACGATAAAAATCATCGAGCGAGAGGACGGCGGCGTCTTTGCCAAATTGGCGTTTGAGGGCGTGGGCGAGGAAAGTTTTGCCCGCACCGCTGCCGCCAACAATAGCAACCAGTTTTGGTGCAGGTTCTTTCAGAATGATTTTTTTGCCTTCCATCGCGCCGCCATTGTTATCCGCGCCTCCTTTTGCCGGCAACTGCCGACATCAGACGCTAACAACGTGATTAATAAAGCGCACTTCGGAATCCTTCTCAATCAGGCTGCGAACCGTTCTGTGCGCAGGACAACTACTGTACGCCCTAGTGGTAACTGGGCGGAGAACGGTTCAGGATTTTGCTCACGTTGCGCCGCTACCAACACTGGCTTCTCGTGCGATATAAGGTTGTTTGCTTCAGCTATACGCAATGTAAACGGTTCGAAGAACTCAAAGCCGTTTACGCCAATATCCAGGTTCGCGTTTCATATGCATGACCGCGACGATCCAAACGTGATTCGGCCTGATCACGTAAATCAAAGAATATGGAAATTCAAAACTGAAATGGCGTCGTGCGGGTGGGCTGAATTGGTGATACCGATCGGGGTGCTCGCAAACGTCCATCATAAGCCGTTCGATCTCGCGGTAGAAACGAACTCCCAACTCAGGGCTGATCGCCTGATAATATTGAATGGCTTGCGCGAATTCCTCGTCCGCTTCCGGATGGAGCAAGCCTTTCACTCGCCAAGTATCTTGCGCGCGCGGGCCAGTGACTCTCCAACCGGAACGCCTTTAACTTTGCCACTGTCGATTTCCGCAATTCGCCGATGGATTTCTGTTTGCCACGCTGCTTCGATGCCAGACCCAATCCCGCCGTGCCGCGCCACCATGATGCGATCCACAAGCTCAGCCACCACATCTGGCGGCATCTGCCGGGTTTCTTCAACGATTTCGTCGAGCGTGATTGGCATAGGTGTAGATTACAACAGTCACCTTTTGGTTCAAGTCGAACGTCTGTCTCGTTCTCCTAACAGGTGCGCTGTCCCCGCCCCACAGTCGCGCTCCAATAAAAAAGCAGCCCCGGTCACCCGGGGCTGCCGTTGTTAAACGCTCAGCAGGAGCTTCGCCCTACCTTTTTATTTGGTATCGCCGACGCTGACGAGTTCTTCGTTGGTGGCCACGTTCACAATTTTGAATTGTTCGGCGTGGAATGTCGGCTCGGGCCGGAATGACAATTTTCCGAAGTAACGTTTTTCCATCTCGATGATGAGTTTTTCGTCTTCGGTGCGCAGACGTTCCAGGACCGTCGGATGAACGGCGATACGCAGTTGGAAGTCCGATTCGTCGCGAGAACGTTTCTTGAGGATTTCGTTCAGCTTGCGCTGGATTTCCACGCTCATCGTTTCAGTGCTCTTCACTTTGCCGCGGCCTTTGCAATACGGGCAGTCGTCGTAGACGGCGCTGCGGACGGATTCGCTGTGGCGTTGCCGCGTCATTTCCATCAGGCCCAATTGCGAAATCGGCAAAACGTGCGTTTTGGCTTTGTCGCGGCGCAGGCCTTCTTTGATGCGTTGATAGACCTGTTGTTGGTCGCGACGTTGCTTCATGTCGATGAAGTCGAGCACAATCAAACCGCCCATGTTGCGCAAGCGCAATTGGCGGCAGATTTCTTCGGCGGCTTCGACGTTCACCTTCAGAATCGTTGATTCCTGGTCTTTGCTGCCTTTGTGGCGACCGGTGTTGACGTCGATGGCGACGAGGGCTTCGGTTTCGTCGATGACGATGTAACCGCCGCTCTTCAAATGGACCTGACGCGAAAACGCCGCTTCGAGTTGCTTCGTGATGTTGAAGCGGTCGAACACCGGCTGGTGATCGGCGTAAAGCTTCACTTTGTCGGCCGAGCGCGGCGAGAATTTGCTGATGATCTCGCGCATGCGCTGGTGCGCTTGCGAGCTGTCGACGACGATGCGTTCGACGTCTTCAGTGAGAAAGTCGCGGACGGCACGTTCGATCAAATCAGGTTCCTGGAATACACAAGTGGCTGACGGTTGCTTTTTGATGTTCGCCTGGATCTCGTTCCATTGCTCGATGAGCATGGCGAGGTCGCGGATAAAGAACGCCTTTTTCTGGCCTTCGCCGGCGGTGCGCATGATGACGCCCATGCCTTCAGGCAGGTTGAATTCGCGCAAAATCTTTTTGAGACGCTGACGTTCTTCCTGGTTCTCGATCTTGCGCGAGATACCGCTTTGATCGGAATTCGGCAACAGAACTAGGAAACGGCCAGGGATCACAATATTAGTTGTGACGCGCGGGCCTTTGGTGCCGATGGGGCCTTTGGTCACTTGCACGATGATGTCGCTGCCGGGCGGATATAGGCGCGGAATGTCGCGCTGGGTGATGCGCGGACGATCGTTGCGCCGTTTCTGGCCTTCACGTTCGACGACTTCAACGCC
Source organism: Verrucomicrobiia bacterium (assembly GCA_025934545.1). Lineage (GTDB taxonomy): Bacteria > Verrucomicrobiota > Verrucomicrobiia > Limisphaerales > Palsa-1400 > JAICXV01. Next base: position 3,349 of record JAICXV010000066.1, on the reverse strand, counting down.
GCTGTCGAAGCTCGTTGGAACGATGTCCCAATAGTGCAGGAACGCATTCTTTTCGAAACCGATGTCGACGAAGGCGGCTTTGAGGCCGTCTTCGAGGTTGCGCACCTTACCTTTGAAGATGCTCCCAACAAGGCGTTCTTCGCCGGTGCGTTCGATGGTGAATTCTTCGAGCACGCCTTTTTCGATGACGGCCACGCGCGTCTCGAGTGATTCGGCGTTGATGATCACTTCCTTTTCGGAAGGAACACGTTTGCGAATCAAACGATGGACGTGCTTGATGACTTTGTTGGCGGCATGTTTGATACTTTCAACAATGCCGGTGGGCGGCTTGTCTTTAAGTTCGACGGGCTGATATTCGTCTTCTTTGACTTCAGCCGGCGTGTCGAGGTGCGGCTCGCGATATTGGCGACGGCGACCATGCTGGTGGCGCTGCTGGCCCTGCCCCTGGTGCTGTTGTTGTTCTTGCGAGTCTTCCGCTCCTTCAGGTTTGGCGTCTGGAGGAAGACCGGCGGCAATATTTTGCGCGCGTTCGATCTCCTGCTCGTGGCGCCGGCGGTCAAACAGCGACTCGGGCGCCTTTTGGCCAGTCACTTCCGCGCGGGCTTCCGATGCGCCGCGGTCAGGCTGCTGTTGTTGCTGCTGATGGAAGCCGCCCCGTGGGCGAAAACGCATTCCACCGCGGCCGCGGCGTCGTGAAAAGTTTCTGTCACTCATAATTAGTATGCTCTCCGATGAATATGGATGTTCAGCAAAATGCCAATGGCGATTAGCGAGCAAACCACGGAGGAGCCGCCATAACTAAGCAGCGGCAGTGGGATTCCCGTCACGGGCATAAGCCGAATGTTCATTCCGATGTTGATGAAGACGTGGGTGAAAAAAAGCATCACCACGCCGATGGCCATTAATTTGCCGAGTCGATCGCGCGACTGGCTGGCCGTTTTAATGCCGCTGAAAAGGAGCACTGTATAAAGGCCGAGAACCATCAGGCTCCCGACAAATCCTTCTTCTTCGCCAATGACGGAGAAGATGAAATCGTTATGTGCTCCCAGTCGCGGTAAGAACCCCAGGGCGTATTGCGTTCCTTGACGCCAGCCCTTGCCCCACAGACCTCCAGAACCGACGGAGATCAGTGACTGCTGAACGTTAAGGGCTTTATCGCTCTGCAGTTTTTTCCATTGTTGGCGCTCTTCAGGTGTGGCGTTGCGCGGCGCGAAATCGCGTCCGAAATAGGTCAACAATCGTTGGCCTTGATACGAGTTTGCGAGTTTCGTTTTGATGGAAGGCGGCGAGAAGAAAACTGCCGCTACACACAGGACCGCAACCAACCCAATCCCTCCGAACACCTTGCCTAGATATCGTTTGGGCACTCCGGCCACAAACATCATTCCCAAAGTCACAGGAATCAGCACGAGCGAAGAACCGAGATCCGGTTCGCCCAGAATCATGATGAACGGCAATGCCGATAACCCTACTGATTTCCAAAAAACTTCACCCATGCGCAATTCCTCCATGGGACGGCTGAGGTAATTCGCCTGCACCAAGATAACCGCGATTTTGGCAAATTCCGAGGGCTGGAGTGTGAATCCGCCGAGGTTCATCCAGCGACGAGCGCCGTTGACTGGGGGGAAGAGGAAGACGACGGCGAGGGAAATAACGATGAGCCAGTAGAGAACCATCGACCATCTAGCGAGCACGATGTAATCGACCAGGCAAATCACTCCTGCGGCCGTGACTCCGACGACACCCCAGAAAACTTGCCGCAGCCAACTCTGTTGATACCAGGCCGCATTCCATTCCGATTCGCGAATGTTTGTGGCCGAGAAAACGAACGCGGTCCCGATGACCAACAGGCCAACGGTAGCGACCAACAAAGGCCAATCGAGCTGGCTCTTGCGATGTTCGTTTAGTTCAGCTTCGTACATTTAATTCTTTTGTAACGCCGACTGATAGTCGGCTGTATCGCCGATTGCTAATCGGCGGGTCTCAGCAGCAACCGGCGCGTCGCCGATTGTCAATCGGCGATACAGCAGACTACCAGTCTGCGCTACCGTTCGCGGTTGCTGCTGTTGCACATCCAGTTTCTGCAATGCTGCGTAAATATCTCGCGCGACAAATGCGCAAGTTTTGCCCCCGGAAATACCGCTTTCAACGACGACAACGACTGCCCATTTCGGGCTGTCAGCCGGCGCGTAGGACACAAACCACGTAGTTTTGTCTTTGACTCCAGGGCGTTTGATTTCAGCAGTGCCTGTTTTCCCTGCGACTTGAAAGCTTAAAGGTTCATGGCGAGCGTTGTGAAACGCGTCGTAAGCACTGGCTTCAGGGTTTTGTGTGTCGAGGCGCATGGCTTCGCGCAACAACTCGAGATGTTGCGGTTTTATCTTCACGACATCGCGAACCGTTCCTTCTCGATGCGATGCCAATTCAAACGGTTCGTCGGGCGCACGATGGTCAAGCATAAGGCGGGGCGAAAAAATTTTGCCGCCATTGGCGATGCAGCTAACGAAACATGCCATTTGAATTGGCGTTACCGTGACTTCCTGGCCAATGCAATAGTTCGCAAAGTGACCTTCGGGAAGTTTTGCGCCTTCTTCAGGAGTCGGGACATCGCCTCTGACTTCTGGTGTTTCTATCCCGGTCTTCTCGCCAAGATGAAATCGTTTTGCGACTTCCAATAATTTGCGAACGCCAGCGAATCGAATGCCGTTGGTAATGAAATACGCGTTGCTGGATCGGTAAAATGCGCGCTTTAAATCAAAATCTCCGGAAACGGTATCTTTGATGCGATGGCCGTTCCTGTCCTGATAGTACCCGGGCGAATTGATGATCTCGTTAGGATCGAGACCCGATTCGAGACATGCCAGGGCAGTAACGATTTTGAAAGTGGAACCGGGATTGTAAGCGCCAGCCGTCGCGCGATTAAACATCGGCATGCGGATCTTGTCGTCAAGCTGTTCCCACTCTGCTTTGGAAACGCCCTGGACGAAAACATTCGGATCAAACGCCGGCGCTGAGGCCATTGCCAGAACTTCGCCGTTGTTTACATCCATAACAATCGCAGCACCGTGAAACGCACCAATTGCTGATTCCACGTCTCGTTGCAGACGCGAGTCGATACTCAGGTAAACGTTTTGGCCCGGCTCGCTTGCATCGGTGTGCGCTTCGCGTTGGCGATAGCGCATGCTGTTGATGACGATCCATTTTGTCCCGGGCTCGCCTCGCAAAATAGTATCGTAGGCGTGTTCGATACCGATTCTTCCTTCAAAATCCCGCACGTAATAGGTATATCCTTTCTTCTCTTCGTCTGGTGGATCAGTCGGTTGAGCGTAACCGACCACGTGCACTGCGC
>JAICXV010000303.1 GCA_025934545.1 Verrucomicrobiia bacterium | reverse complement strand
CGGTCGCGGCTACTGATCTGAGCCGACGCTTCGCGCGCCAGACGTTCTGACCGCGCAATTTTCTGGCGACCCGCTCGTGTATAAAGCTCATGCATGCGCTTGCCGAAGAACCCAAGCCGATGTTCGGCGCGCTTCTGTTCCGGTTTGAATACAGTCGAAAAACCGATCTCAACCATTAAGGTCGGCAAAAACGCCACGATAAATGCGAGCACCGGATAGACCCAGACGCGCACCATGCTGATTTGGTCCGTATACAAATCGCCGCGTTCCTTGGCGGTCGCTTTGATCGTCACCGGGCGCTGGCCTTTCACCAACGCGCGAATGATTTCCACGGTCGTTGCGATGCGGTAAACCTGTGTGCGTTTGATCGACTCCTCGCGGTCCTGAAAATATTTTTCGGCAACTTTAGTGCTGGCGTCGATCTGAGACTTAATCCCGTCCACCCTGGCCGCCGCGGCAGCGTAATCCGCGTCGATCTGTTTCTCTTCTGCGGCGAATTGTTTATCCAAAGCTGCCTTTGCCGCCACCAGCTCTTCACGCTTGTGATCTGCGTCGTCGCGTTTTGACGTCGAGCGGCTGTCGAACCGTTCCCGCAACTGCCGGGCGTCGTCGTCGATTTGCGCGACACGTTGGCGGCGCTTGGCGTTGATCGCGGCCAGTTCATCTTCCTTCGCTTTAATCTGCGCATCGATTTCCGCGATGGCTGCCGACTTCAAAACTTTATTTTCCTCGCGCACAGGCGGAACACCCGGGTCGATCGGTTCCTTCATCAATTTACGCTTCAGGAAATTTGCGCTGGTATAGGCCGCCAGCTCTTTTTCGTAAGTCGCCTTTTTATTGGCGTAATCGGCCATCTTGGACTTGTAATCGTTTTCAATGCGCGCTTCCTCTTCGTTCCAGTTCGCCGCGCGTCCGACTTCCGTTTCGCGATGCGCGCGCAACTCCGCGATCGTTTTCGACAACTGCTCACTGTCAGCATCGGCTTGTTTGATGATGCTGGCCTGACGCGCTTCCACTTCGGACAAACTTTGTTTCTGGTAATCGGTCAGAGAAATTGCGTCCTGTCGCGACAACGTGTTCAGGCGCAGGGCCTCGTCAAAATCCGCTTTCGCTTTTAATTTGCGGGCCTGGAGTTCAGCGAGCTTCTGTTCGCGATCCTCCTTTTTGGAAAGCACACCGGCCAACTCACCTTTCAATTGGTTGATTTTGGTTTCTTCCGCCGTTGCCTTTTCCAGCATCTGGCTCGCGGGAGTCATCGCGATTCCCATTTCATAAACCGCCATATCTTTGACCAATTGGAACGTCAACACACAGATCAACGGCAAACCGAACATGATCATCACCGCTTTTTGCCAACCGGAACGCGATGCCGTCCAAATCGCCAACGGCAACTTCAACATTTCGACCGCGAGAATCGTTGCGCCGATCGGGCCGATGCCAAAAAACGTCACGCCCATCCCCTGCGGCAAACAGACGACCTGCTGGTATTTCCATCCGGTCGAAAGAATCACGAACTCAACCACCGTCGCCATCACGATCAACGGCAACGTCAAATAGGAGATGCGTTTGCTTTTCAATAACTGCCAAAAATTCTGTAAAACCTCGGCACGTGAACCTGTCATATTTTCGGTATTCATAATCGGTAAATCCTAAGACCGCGAAGATTGGGGGAGCATCGGCCATGCCAGCACCGGTTTTCCGAGCTTAAACCGCCGGCAACGACATCATTTCTAAAACCGTTGATAATTTGCGAAACCAATTGAGTGACAGTGAACTCCGTGTTGGTTCGGCGGATGTCGAACTATGCCGTAACATAGAAAACTTACACAGAGTCAAAACTAGGAATCGCATCCCAAAAAATGCGAATGCCCCCGATAGTGTTCCCCCTAAAGATGTTCGCGGATTTGTTCCCACTGGAAGGCCGGTTTCTCGCGGTTATCGTACCACAGGAAAGGGCAACCTTTCTAAAACAAAAACAGGAGGAAATATGATTACTCTGGCACTAGTTCCGATGTTCGCGGCAGTCGGCTACTCACTGGTTTACTTGCTGGCGGGCGGCGGGTTGTTCGGCGCGGTTGTGATTTTCTTTATCGCCAAAGCATTCGGACGTTGATCGGCGCACAGCGTCCGCAACGTTCGTTGATCAACGCTTGCGCGCTCGCGCTTTTGGTTTCCGCACGGCGTCCGCGGGCGCGCAGGTATCGGCGAACTTTTGCATCGCTTCTTCCTGCTGCTCGATCGATTCGACGAGCTTGAACTGAGTTCGCGCGCGGTCGAGATTGTGGCCTGGCCGATGAATCCGAAAGTACGTGTCGCCGGCCAAATGATCGGTCAGGAATCGCAGACCGATCGTGAACGTAATCAGCTTTCCGGCAAACGCGATATACGACTTCTCAGCTTTCGTTAAAAATTCTCCTGCGCTGCAAAGATAACCCTCGCACAACTTTTTAAACATCGGCATCTGCATCCGCACCTTGCCCATATCACGCTCGTCTTCCAACGTCGGGCTCGTCGTTGTTCGCACCATGTCGCCAAAATCATAAAGCGCGCAACCCGGCATCACCGTGTCGAGGTCGACCACGCACATCGCCTCGCCCGTTTCGGTGTCGAGCATCACGTTGTTGAACTTCGTATCGTTGTGCGTGATCCGTTCGGGAATCTTCTTCTTCGCCAGCGCGTTCAAAAACACGTCAACAACATTTTCGTGTTTGAGCGCAAAGTCGATTTCCCTCTTCGCGGCTTCCGCGCGATTAAAATGATCATTCTCAACCGCCCGCTGCAACGCGGCAAAACGTTTGCGCGTATTGTGGAAGTCAGGAATCGTTTCAACGAGGCGTTCGCCGGGCAAATCTACGAGCAAGTTTTGGAAATAACCGAAGGCTTTGCCCGCTTCATAAGCCTGTTGCGGCGTTTGGACACATTCAAACGTCTGCACACCTTCGACAAAAACAAACGTCCGCCAGCATTCGCCGTTGCTGTTGCGGTAAAATGAATCGCCTTTGCGCGTCGGCACAATCGTCAGGCAACGACGCGTGATGTCTGTGGCATTTTCTTGTTCGAGTTTGTGGCGCAAATGACGCGTCACCCGGACAACATTCGACATCAGACAAATTGGGTCGCGAAACACTGTCTGGTTAATTTTCTGATGAATGTAACGGACCTTCGTGCCGCCCTGCCTGTAAGTTGCAGAATACGTCTCGTTGATGTGCCCAATCTTGCACGTTTCGGCGTGGAGAATTTCGCCGTAAATTTGAAACTGTTTCGAAATTTCCTGGAGCTGGTCTTCGCGATAAATCGGCATGACGAAAAGTGGTTGGTTCGCTTGCAGTTTCGCCGTTTGGGCCGCACTTTACAATTGTTTTCGGTTTGCGGTTTAGTTTCCGACACGTAAAGCACTGCCTGCGAGCCAAGTCCACATCAGGCGTATCCCCTACTCAATTTCTATTTCGGATTGTTTATGAAATGAGTAATTTCGCCACGCCATGAACTCAGGTATTTCGCGCAAACATTTTCTGTTGGGGTTGCCGCTCGCGTCCATGGCCATACTAAGTTGCAAAAAGGCGGCTGACACAACCCAATCCAATGCCGGCGAACGAAAGAAAATCAAACTTGGATACATGGGTCTGACGTGCGAAGCGCCGATCTACGTTGCCAAAGAAAACGGTTTCTTTGAAAAAGAAGGTCTGGACGTTGAGTTGATTAGAACCGAGTGGACTCAGTTTAAAGACCTGCTCAACCTCGGCAAAATCGATCTCGGCCAACAGCCGATCATGATGTTCCTCAAACCAATCGAAGAAGGTTTGAACGTGAAAATGACCGCCGGCGTTCACAAAGGTTGCCTGCGCATCCAGGCCGCCACCAATGGCAAAATCAAATCCGTCGCCGATCTGCCCGGCAAACGCATCGGCGTCCCCGGCATGGGAACGCCCCCGTTTATTTTTGCCAACCGCGTTCTGTCCCGAAACAAGATTGATCCTCGGACCGAAATTGAATGGCGCGTTTTTCCTTCCGGTGAACTTTCCCTCGCGCTCCAAAGGGGAGAGGTTGACGCCGTTGCGACCTCCGAACCGATCGGCTCGCTACTCCTGGCCGAAGGCAAAGTGCAAAACATCGCGGACCTCGGAGTGGATAAGCAATATGTTGACGAGTATTGTTGCAGCATCATGTTGAACGGGAAATTTGCGACCGACAGCCGCGCGACCTGTGCCGCCACCGTGCGCGCCATTCTCAAAGGAGCAAAATGGGTCGAAACAAATCCTCGAGCGGCCGCGCGGCTTTCCGTCGAAAAAGGTTATCTTGCGTCCAATCCCGAATTGAACGCCAAAGCCCTCGGCGGTTTGCGCTTCATCCCAAGTGTCTCGGGCGGGCGCGATGCCATTCGCGCTGCCGCCCAGGATATGATGGCGATTGGAATGCTCGCCGCGACGACAGACGTCGCTGAAGTGACGAAACGCATTTTCGTAGAGTTTGAAGGCGTCACTGACGAATGGTTGAAAACGCTGCAAGTCGAAACCGTCGCGGATGGCCAGCTCCCGCCGAACCACGACCAATTGG
>JAICXV010000614.1 GCA_025934545.1 Verrucomicrobiia bacterium | reverse complement strand
TCCGTCGTTGACGGGAAGCCGATGTTATCGCCTCCATTGGCGCACGAGTTGATGATCAGGTCGCCCTTCGAATCGAGCAATGCCGTGAACGGCAGGCCTTTTTCGTGGCCGCCATATTTGTCGGCCACAGCAGCAGCGCCGAAATTACTAATGGATTCATTGCCGACCTCGAGCTGTGTGAGGACGAAATATTTGCTGAGGATCGGCTTAACGGTGGCGGACTCGATAAACTTATCGAGCATTTTGCATTGTCCTCACCTCGGTGCGCCAATGTGGAGGAAAACGGTTTTGCCGGTGCTCTGCGCTTTGGCGAGCGCATCTTTCATGACGTCGTCGGCAGACGGCCCGGCAATGGTCGCGAGGCTAAACGTAACGAGGGCCAGAAGACTGAGGGCAAAGGGCTTTCTGCTCATATAAGAAGTAGAACGCAATTTATGGAGTTTCGTCAAGCCGAAGCCCATCGAAAACGCCCCGAGACGTTGAGGTTTTTAGTGTCGTGCCCGGCGTGGGCCGCTAATATATCCTGCGCTATGCGCGTTTTTGTTGCTCTAGTTTATCTGGTGGGCGGTACGGTTTTCGCCGCGGAGCCGGCCCCGTGGAATTATGATGCGTATCGGAAAGCGCATCCGGAACAAGTTTGCACGATTGGCACTTCGCAAACAGGCAAGACGAATTACGAGGCGGCGCTCAACTTTCGCATCGATGGAAAAAAGGCACCGAAGAATAACGCGCAGTTGCGCGCGCAGATTTTAGAGGCGTGGCGCGATTTGCTCGGACCGTCATCGCGCAACACCGGGCCACTGAAGGCCCGGGTTTTGGAAGAGAAAGAGTTTCCGAAATTTATCCGGCGCAAAGTGGAGTATGAAGGCGATCCCGGCGAACCGATTCACGCATGGTTGTTCATTCCAAAAACCGAAAAGGCCAAACGTAAACTGCCGGCTATCCTTTGCCTGCACCAAACCGTGCGCAGCGGAAAAGATCAAACCGCAGGTGTTGATGAAATCAAACAGGAACTGGAATTCGGCCCGCAATTGGCCGAGCGCGGATTTGTCACACTTTGTCCAGATGCGATTTGTTTTGGAGAACGCTATCAGGTCGGCGGCTCCTTTTATTGTCATTACGGTGACGCGGTTCGCATCTACCAGGGCAACGCGGGTCGCAGCATCATGTCGAAGATGGTCGATGACGCGATGCGCGCGGTCGATTATCTGCAATCATTGCCCAAGGTGGACAAAAGCAAAATCGGATGCATCGGCCATTCGCATGGCGGTTACGGGACTTTGTTCGCGATGGCGTTTGATCCGCGGATCAAAGCAGGTGTTTGCAGTTGCGGATTTACGACGTTCCGCTGGGACCCGACCCCTGCCCGCTGGTATCGAAATACGGCATTAATTCCACGCCTCGGTGGTTTCGAAGGGCACATGCAGGATACGCCTGTCGATTTTCATCATTTATTCGCGGCCATTTCACCGCGGCCATTGTTTATCTCGGCTGCATTAAAGGATTCCATTTTTCCCCATCTCGGCGATACCGATTGGATTCGCACGGATGTGAAGACGGTTTATGCGCGTGCGAAGGCCGCAGATAATTTCGAACTTTTCACATTCGACGGCGGACACGGATTCGTGCCGGAGGCGCGCGACCGGGCGTGGACATTTTTTGATCAGCATTTGCGGTAAACGGAGCGCGGACTTCAGTCCGCTTCGTGAAAAACGAGAGCAACATTGCGAATTACTAACGGTGGAGCGGACTAAAGTCCGCGCTCTGTCAATGCGCCGCGTGCGCTAACATTCCCTCGTAATACTTCCGCACGTCACGTTGGTATTGAGCCGTCAAACCGTTACCGATGTCGTATTCGGGCGCTTGTTGGATTTGTTCGCTCGACAAATCGACGGTAATCGTGCGGTCAATCCAACTGACGTTTTGGACCAGTAAATGCGGGATCATCACTTTTTTGCCGGACCACCAGTTGCGCGTGTCGACGAGCAAGTCGGTGATGGTCCATGTCGCGTTGTCTAAAATAAAATCTTCGACGTGCCCAATTTCCTGATCGCTCGCCTGGATGTGGTATCCCTGGATTTCCATCGCGCTGCGCAAATGAACGTCGACGACGCCGTCTTCCTGCGGCAATTCACGTGGCGGCGCAGGCGCAGGAATGGGAACGATCGGCGCGGGCACGCCACCCCAACCCCACACGCCGGGCCCGCCCCAATAGTAAGGCCAGCCGTAATATTGAAAATATTCGCGTTCCTGTTTGCGTGAAATTGGTTCGGCGGTGTCAATGCCTGGGCTTTTCTCAACACGTTCTTTGGTGAGATCGACGAGGATGCTTTTTTCGTCTTCGTTGCAACCGCGGGCAGCGATCGGCGAAATCAAAACGTCGCGACCCATGAGCCATGCGCCGGTGTGAACGACAAGATAACGAATGGTCCAATGTTCGTCATCGAAGTAGCAATCCTTGACGCTGCCGATAAGTCCGTCGGCGGCGTGGAGTGTGTATTTCCGAAGATTGTTGACTGTTTGTAACATAGAACCCTCCCATGGAAAGGTCGCACGATACCCGGAGTTTCTCAACTCGCGTTCGAGCACGGGGCTGAATAGCATCGCGCCATGGTTTTGCGACTTCGCGCCGCGCTGTGCTGTTTGATTTTTTTTGTCGCCC
>JAICXV010000462.1 GCA_025934545.1 Verrucomicrobiia bacterium | reverse complement strand
GTTTACGGTTGGCGCAACCGGGGCAACACCGCTCACCTATCAATGGCGGCTCAACGGAGCGAATATTCCGGACGCTACGGACACATCTTATACCCGTAGCAACGTGCAAGCCGGCGATGCCGGTTCTTATTCGGTGGTGGTCAGCAACTTTGTCAGCACCGCGACCAGTTCGGATGCGGTTTTAGCAGTTAACATTCCGCCATCGATCACGACGCAGCCGCAATCGCAGAGCAGCGGTCTTGGTGTCGATGTGAGTTTCAATGTCATGGCGAGCGGCACTGCTCCGCTGAGTTATCAGTGGCGCAAAGATGGAATCAACATTCCCGGTGCGAGCGATTCGAGCTACACGCGAACGTCAGTTACCCTGAACGATGCCGGCTCCTATTCGGTGGTGGTGACAAACGTTGCGGCGACTGTCACCAGCGCGGATGCGGTGCTGACGATCAATACGTGTTTGGTTTCGGTGCGCAGCATCAACGCGGACCCGGGAACGAATGTGGCGATGCAATTCAACGTTGATCCCGGCCAGAACTACACGCTGCAATACAAAGACAACCTGACCGATGCGCAATGGAACACGATCAATTCATTTACTTCGAGTGGAGCGACGCTAACGGTGAGTGATCTCAGCGTCAGTAATTCGCAACGATTTTATCAATTAACATCGACCTGTACTGCGTCGGTTCCCGCTGGGTTCATTGCACTGCCATTGCTCGGAAATTCGGACACGTTTGTTTCGCTGCCGTTTGTGCGAACGGCGGCGAGTGCTGTTTCAATTGCGTCCGTCGCGGATAATGTCGTGACGGTTGCGCTTCCTCCCGGGCAATCATGGGCGTCGAACCAGTTCGTTTACGTTTCAGGCTCGCAATCGAATACCTATTACGCGCGCTTCGCGTCGGGCGCATTGAATGGCAATATTTTCCCGGTGACTGCGAACGACACGAACACGCTGACGTTGAATCTGAACGGCGGTTCGCTGGCGAGTGTTGTTGCGAATGATTTGGTTTATGTTGAACCGTATTGGACGCTCGGCTCGATTTTCCCAGGCGGCGCTGGCGTGAATGTTTCGCCGGCGGCAGGGAATCGAAACACCGAAATTCTTATCCCTGACCTGACGGACCCGGGAATCAATTTGAGCGCTGCGAAGATTTATTTCTTTAACAACGGTATTTGGAAACAGCTTACACAGGGCGCCGTAGACCACGATGATGACATCATTGAGCCAAACACCTTGTTTGTCGTTCGTCACAACGTTGAGACGAATACAACATTGCTGGCAGCTGGGAGTGTGATCGCGGCGAACGTGAGTATCGCCTTGAACGTTCCGCCGTCAGGCAGCAAACAGGATAATTATATTGGGTTGATGCGGCCGGTAACGTTGTCGTTGGACAACTCGCAGTTGATCAGCAGCGGTGCGTTTGCGGCGAGTCCGCTGCCGGGCAGTCGAACGGATGAATTGCTGGTGTTCGACAACACGTTTGTGGCGAAGAATAAATCGTCATCGGCCATTTATTATTATTGGAACAACGCGTGGCGGCGGGTCGGTGCGGGCAGTACGGTTGTCGGTGGCGACAATGTCTTCACGCCGGGCACGGGTGTGATTTTGCGCAAGGCGACGAATTCGCCGGCGACGTGGACGAACACGCCTAATTACTAAGCTGTTTCAACCATCGCCGTTGGTTAGCGTTTTATTCCGGCGAAGCAGGTCTTTTCCTTTTGCCTTTTTTCGCGTCCGCCGGTCTCTCTGCAACCGGCGTGACGTTAAGTGTCGGAATCGATTTGGCGAGGTCTGCTTTTATTTTCGCGAGCTTGGGATCGTTGGCTTGGTTTGTCCACTCACGGCCATCGGACTTCTCATTGTAAAGTTCTTCGGAACCATCGGCGTAGCGGATGTAACGCCAACTATCGGTGCAAATGGCATGATTGTTTTGCAGATACGTTGAGATAGCCGGCTTGTCCCATTTTATGGATGGTTTCTTGAGAAGTTTTGCGATACTCGGGCCTTCGCACCATTGAGGAGTTGGTATTCCAGTGAGATCGCAAATGGTCGGGAAAATGGACGTCAAATCGACTGCGCGATCGCAGGACGCGCCGGACTTCGTCACGCCGGGTGCGAACCAAATCAGTGGGACGCGCGTGGCTTCACGCCAGAGAGCGGATTTGCCCCAATGCTGCTTCTCGCCGAGATGCCAGCCATTGTCACCGACGAAAATTACAATGGTGTTGTCTTTGAATTTGGAATTATCGAGCGCGTCGAGAAGGCGTCCGACCTGTGCATCACAATACGAAATTGCCGCGAGATAAGCCCGCACGCGATCTTTCCAGAGCCCAAGTTTGACGATCTGTTGATGGACGCCGTTTGGTTTGGCGAATTTAATGCCGGCGGGCGGCACGTCATCGAGATCGTTCGGCAAGACCTCGGGCAGCGTGATCGTTTCCATCGGGTGCATATCGAAATATTTTTTGGGAATGTCCCAGGGGGTGTGCGGGCGATGAATGCCGCAGGCGAGAAAGAATGGTCCGGTTTGCTGCTGGAGTTGTTCGATTGCCCATGAAACGCTTCGATAATCGACGAGCGCGCTCTCGGCTCGTTGTTCATCGAATTTTTCTTCGGGCTTGCCTTCGGTGAACATGCGATACCCGAACGGGCCAGGGCGGCGGACGGCTTCGTGATTGGGGAGGGTGTCATCGCCGTAAAACACAACCTTGTCCCAATCGGCTTCACGATATTGGTGATAGTGATAAATTTTTCCCGATCCAAGCGACGTGTATCCAAACTTGCGCACGTAATCATTGATCGCGACGCCGCGCGGGATGTGGGGCATGGCCGGTTGATCGTTATTGTAGATTCCGGTGGTCGAAGGGCGGCGGCCGGTCAGGAAAGAGGCGCGCGAGGGGTTGCACAATGGAGCGGAGGCCTGGGCGTTTTGAAATGTCACGCCGCGTTTTGCCAAGCGATCGAGATTTGGCGTAATGGTTTGTGGATGGCCTTTCATGGGGCCGACCCAATTGTTCAGGTCGTCGGCAATGATGAGCAGGACGTTTGGTTTGTCTTTCGGCGCGGAGAAGGCGGCGACGCTCGTCAATAAAAGAAGTAGCAATCGAACAACGTTTTTCATGTTGGTTTTAGGGAAGAGAGATTTAGCCGGGACACGGTTACAAAAATTTAGCCACGGATTGAACACGGATGAAACACAGATTCGATGATCCGTGTTCCATCAGCGTTTCATCCGTGGCCATGAAAAGCTGACGTCAAGCCGGCTAAAGCCGGGGACTACGCACTTTACGCGTGCGGCGCGATATCGGTGTCGTAGCTGATTGCGGCGATTTCTTTGCCATCGCCGTTGCTGATCTTGCGCGTCTTTTCGTCGAACAACATCGTCATCTGCAAACGTTCGGACATTTCCGCGAGGCAGAGGGTTGTGTGAACCTTGAGCGCGAGGTCGATGTTTGCGAGCGGCGTTTTGCCGGTGCGGATGCAATCGAAGAAATGTTTTTCGAGTTTATCGATCTTCGCAATCGGGTTC
>JAICXV010000617.1 GCA_025934545.1 Verrucomicrobiia bacterium | reverse complement strand
CCAGCCAGGCCAGAGCACGGGTGTCGTTATGGAAAGTATTCGGGAATTCCGTCGGTAAAAACTTTTGGAAAAACGGCGGATCAATCTGCGCGCTGCGATTGTAGTGCGCGCGGATGTAGGCAAGATACGTGTTATCGGCCAGCGCGTTTTGCGTGATGATGTAAACGTCGCGGCGGTCGAAATTTGGATCGCGACGGCAACGGGCCGGGATAAAGCTCTCGTCGAAAATCATGTAAGTCGGGCAGAAACGGCCCGGATCAGTGCCTCCGTAAAGAACGGCATCGCGATCCATTTCGGGATAGATAAGTTTTGCCTTCGCCGGATCTTTCAACATTTCAGCGCGTAATTTTGGATCGTAGGTTAATTTGCCGTCCGTGCCGGTGAATGGAGGAGTAAACATGTCATGGCCAAAGTAAAATCCGAACAAATGCCCGCGCTGTTCGTTGTCAGCCCAGTGTGAAATCAACGAAGCGACGGGCATCAACGCAAAAATTACAAGGATCGCGGTCAAATTGATCTTTTCGCGCGATACGAAAAGGAGGACGAGAAACGCAAGCACGAGCGCGAGCACCCACAGCGCTCCCCAAATTGGCAGCGAACCGAGCCCGCGCTCGACGAGATGCTGGCTCATATATGCGAGTTCCTTGAATCCGGTGCCAACGCCGTTCGCACCCGGGATGTCGCCCCACGTAGAACTGATTGCCCAATGCAACCCCAACAGCGCCGCGATGGCAGCGCAACCGGTCCCGATGAGCGCCCAAAAACGGGCCTTCTGAAAGTGCGTCGTGAGAAAGGCCGCAGCCAAGGTCATTCCATAGCCGAGCCACAAACACACGGGCACGTATGACGCGGTGAAAAACACTTTGTTCAACTGCCGGCTTTGGCGGTCCGGGGTCGGGTTGAGCAACACCATCAAGAGAAACGCCAGGCAGATATAGACGCCGAGCAACCCAATTTTCCACGCGCGCTCACGTCGTTGCAGTTTGAAATAAAAGACAAACGGCAAAATCGCGAACAACAGGTAAACGAGGGTAAACTCGTCCACGGCGCCCTGAAAATACATGATGACCTGGTTAACAAACCGCATTGGGTCATGGAAAAAGTCAGTCGGATTTGTTCGCTCGTATTGACCGCGCGAGAGCGCATGGAAAAATCCTTCGACTGTTCGCGGATAGCCCCAGTTCATCGGCGGATTGGTCATGGACGCAATCGGCATATAGAAATAGAAACACGCGCCGACTGCCCAGAGGATCCCAATGATAATAACCGCTTTCCACTCGCCGATGAGCGATTGTGTTTTAATAATCAGCCACGCGAGACCGGCCGCCGAAGCAATCCCGACCAGGTTAAAGATGTTGTAGACCATGTTATGGTCGCCATTCATCGTTCGAAACGCCGCAGGGTTAACAACCAATCCCACGATCCAGCAAACACAGTTAATGACCAACAGATCCCGGCCAAGCTTCGGGCTGGCCGCAATGATGGCTATTTCCAACCCCATCGCCGCGACGATCAACGTTTGATGGTTGGTGATACAGATGCCGAACAGAAAGGCGGCCCAATAAATATAGCGGCGTTGGTGCGGCGCATACATCCAGCGCAACAAACAAGCAAGCACCCCGAGCAACGACAATACGCTAAAGGGATACACTTCCACGATGACCGCCTGGCTCCACATGAATCCGTTGTAAGCGAGCAACATTGCCGAGACGAATCCCGACACGACACAAATCGCATTTTCCGACCGGCGGTTCATGCCCTTCAGGTCGGCGATGCTTTCGATGAACATGCTGCTGCCGCGAGACGCCAGCAGCGCCAGCAGTCCGCAAGCAACCGATGCCGACACCGCCGATGCAACACTGACGCGCCATGAAATGTTCCCGAACGGCAGGATCTTGGTGAAGATCCATGTGAAAATCGTCCAGACCGGGTAGCCCGGCGGATGTGGTACACCGGCATACATGGAGCCGACGGCCAATTCACCGCAGTCTTCCAGCGTGAGGTCCGGCGACAACGTGAGCATGTAGCCGATAAAAATCAGCAACGTGGTAATGCCAAAAGTGAACCAATCGACGCGCCGATACAGTGGCGGCGTCTTCGTCGACAACCCATGGGGTGGCGGCGCGGCAGCTCCTTTTTTCGGCGGTGTCGGTTGTTGAGGTGAGGACGGAGTCTCGGGATTCATTGTTTAGGGAAAAATTCCATTGATCGAGTTGGAGACGGGTGACAACCCGTTTCGAACGTAGCTAAAATTTGTTGTCGGCAATGATGCATGCGGCCAAACGTTCCATTCTATGTTTTCGTCGACTTTGCTCAATTCAAATGTTTGAGGCGTAACATTCGAGGCGGACGCGCTTAACATGAGCGTCGCGAAGTAAGTTGCATTGTCGCGACCCTGGAGCGGCACGGCCCGGCGATTCACGCCGCTGCACAAAACAATCATCGTCAGGCAACACGCGGCCACTGGCGTCAACCAATTCCAGAATTCAATCCGATGAATCGGCGCAACGGCGCGCGCGGCCCGATGCGACGCGCCGTTTTCAAATAGCTGCCGCGCGACCCGGTCAGAGGGTGGCCGCGGGCTCCAGGATTGCAACTGTTTCTCCCACATATCCGGATTGCTCATAATCGATTCCT
>JAICXV010000211.1 GCA_025934545.1 Verrucomicrobiia bacterium | reverse complement strand
TTGAGCGTGCCGCCGCCGAGGTTGATGAATCCAGTGCCGGAAATTTGCCCGATCGTCTGGCTGGCCGCGTCCAATTGGAATGTCGCGCCATTCGTCATCGTCAAGACCGCGCCGCCGGGTGAAGCGATACGATCCGGACCCGCGCCGACTGACAAATTGCCGCCAAGCACGTTGACGCCCGAAACTAAAATGTTTGTGCCACGAAGCGACATCGCGCCATTGCCCAATTTCGTCAGCGCGCCATTATCGATGTTGCCGCCGAAACCGGAATAATTTGTCACCGTGCTGTTCGTCGTGAAAATGTTCGACACAGTTAACGTGCCGAAATTATTAATAATATTTCCGCGGCCGGCCAGGTTCGGCAGCAGCATTTGATTACCGCTTACGTCAACGGTCGCGCCCAACGCAATCACGAGCGGAGAAGTCGCCGGAATCGAATTGTTACCGTTGATGGCGATAAAGGTGCCGCCGTTGACGGTCGTGATTCCCGAGTAAGTCGCGATACCTTGCGAAGTGTACGTGCCGGTGCCGGCCTTGGTCACGTTCAAGTTGCCCGCGGTATTCTGCATGAAACCGCCCCACGTGCTCGTCACGTTGTTGTTGCCGACGGTTATCGTGCCTGCGGCCGCTGCGCGGTTATCGATCAGTCCATCGCCAGTCAATCCGTTGCAACTGACGCTGAATCCATTGACGTCGAAAACGCCGAGGGTTACGCCATCAATGTTTTTCGCAACAATCAAATCACCTTTGCCCGTGCCGCTGGGAATGCAACCGTTGGCGCCAGCTTGCAAGACGCCGTTGCTGACGGTTGTGGTCAAGATGTGAGTGTTTGCGCCCGCTAACCGTAGCGTTGCGGCGTTGCCTTTGTTCAATAATCCACCCGCTTTGCCGCCGCTCATGATGCCCGACATAATGACCAGGTTCGTATTGCCTCCGCCTGTGAAGAGATTGGCGTTGGTGGTTCCCGCGCCAAAAGCGACCGCACCGCTAAAAGTAACTCCCGCCGGGACACCAACGATATTCAGGCCAGCGCCCTGCGATCCCCAAGTCCATTTGTTGGTGATGGCGACCGCACTAGTTCCGGTATAAACAATTGCGCCAATACCTGTGCCAGTGTTAGTGACGCTCAAAGTACCGGTGCCGAATGACTTGGAATTGTTGAAATTCACAATTCCGGTAAACGGCGTCGTAGTCGAGAACCCGAAGCTGGTGCCGCCTGTATAAGTGTTGGTTCCATTCAGGAAAAGTTGGCCTGAGCTTTCCAACGTCAAAATTGCAGCGCCGCTGATCGGCGTATTAATCGTTGTGAAACCACCGCCGGACGTGCTGAAGCCCTGGAATGTAGACGACGTGCCGTTCATGAACAAAGGCCCAGGACCGTTAATCGTCACGTTACAAACACCGACACCAGTCAGACCGCCATTAAAAACGCCCGCGACGGTATGCGTGCTGTTCATCGTTACGGTAAAAGCAGGTGTCGTGGCGTTAGCTCCCACTGTAAATGCCGCTGCATTGCCTGTTTCCGGCCATGCGATTTGCGTCCCTATCGTCGCCGTGCTCGAGGCCCACGAGGTATTTTCCCAGGTGCCGGTATAATCGCTGGTCGTCGTTCCTGCGCCGGCGAATGGATCCCAATAAGTGAGCGCCGCGCGCCCGGTTAAACTGCCGAACCCGAGCAGCAATGATGCTGTCAATAAAAGGTAACTTAATCTTGCGATCGATTTCATAACAAATGCGTTTTACTATTTACTCGCGACAATGTTTCCTGTCCCGCGCGGAGGACGGTAATCGAGCCTTTTCAGAGCCCGGCAGGTAGTTAGTTTTTGGGTTCAGACTGAACGAGTAGACTAGCGAGAATTCGATAAGCACGTCAAGCGCAGAGGCGTTATCTACTTGGATGTGAGGGATTACCGCACACTTTGGAAGGCATTGCATCCGCGCTGTCACATAACTTCCGACCGTATTATTAGAGCCAAAAACCAGCATTCCCGAAATTGGTGTCCCGAAATCCGATTCCATCAACTGTAGGAATAGACGTCGAAAAATCCGGACATTAGTCAAACACTTGCTGAAAAATAACTTACAAAGAGTTGCCGGTTTTTCCCGAAATCCCGAAATAGCTTTCGGGAGTTTCGGTGTCCCGTATTCCCGTATCCCTTTAGGATACGGGAATCGGGAAACCGGACAACTGACGGAACGAGACGACTCAGACGAGTCAGACAAAATGTGAAAGCGCCGAACTTCAAAAACGCGTCACTCGACATGATTCGGCAGGAGGAACAAACGGCCGTCGCCAGCGCCAAAGGAAATTTGCAGGCCTTTTATCTCGGGGCTGTCGTCCAGGACGGGCGCGAGTTGGCCGGTAGTCTTTGAAACTTCCTGCACCTGGGTTGTCGGGACGTCGAATTTCACGGTCAGCCAACCGGTGAAGCTATAGCTGTCATTCACGACCACGATCGCGCGTTGATGGTCGGCGGTTTGAAACGTGCCGACGATATAATTACCGACGGGATCGCCGTTAACGCGAGCGAGGTTGGTCAGGCCGCTCGCCGGTGGAATGGCCGTGGCGTTGGTCGTGCTGATGTAATATGTGCCGGTGCTTGTTAGCTTCATCAAGGTCGGGCCCCAATTTTTCAGTTCAGCATTGATTCGGCGGGCCTCGTCGAAGTGGCGGGTCGGCACACCATCGGCGGTAACGACTGCGCCGCCTTTGGAAAATCCTTCGCCGCGCGGTGTCCAATAGCAGAAATAAAGGACGCCTTTTGCGCCGTAAGCGACCGATGTGAAAATTTGCCAACGCAATTGCGCTTCGGTTGGGTCAAGATGATCGAACAACGGCATGCTCGCGAAATAATTCCAGAACGGGATCCGCGCTTTGACCGACTGCGCGCGGCAGGATTCCAGGTTCGCACGATAGTTGGGACGTGTATCAGTGCTGGGGCGCATCACTGGATAATGATCCATCGACAACACATCGGGCTTCGCGACTTCGATGAATCCGCGAATGTAATCGTCGTAGGTCGGTCCGCCGAAGGTCCACGCTGGAGCGTAATTCGGAAACAGATTTACATAGCCCAACTTGCCGGGCTTGAGTTTGCGAACTTCATCGATGCGATGGCCCATGTCAGGAAAAGCACTGGCCGCCGGTTCGTCGGCGATCATATAACCCATGAACGCCGGGCTGTCAGCCAGCGGTTCAGTGGGACTGCCGGAAACGAGCGCTTGCAATCCATATTTCTCGCACAGTTTCAATTGGCCGGCCGCATTCGTTGCCGCGGTGCCGACGACCAAATTGAAATTCGCCTGCGCAATGCCGTTGTAGGCCTTGTCCAAATCACCGCGTTCGGGCGCGTTCCAAAGTCCAATCACAAAATCCTTTTGGATAAATCTAGTCGCATCCGCAGCATTCGCTACCGACGTCATCAGCAAACAATTGACCGCGATCAATAAAAAGTGTTTCGGGTTCACGGCAGTCTGACGGCGTCAAACGCCGTCGGATTCAAATCGCGCACGGTTATTGGACTTGCAGAATAAAGTACCGCTGGGGAGTTGCCGGGGCGACGATGTTGGTTGCGGTGATCGTAAAAGACGAACCTGTCGGCATGTTGGTACTGACACGGAACCAATTCGAGAGCGGCGCCGTAACGTTCGTTTCCATCAAAAGATAATAAGTATGGCCAGCAGAACCATTATTATTGCTGAAGATAAGGTTGTTGCCGCTAAGCATTACGCTCGCGATATCAGGCTGGGGGGGCGTTACTACGCTTGCCGTGAGAGTGACGTCGTCGAAACCGAAATAGGCGAGGTCATTGCGATAGGCAAATTTAATAGTCGTGATGTTTGTGTCGGCGGTGATGTTTGCCTGGTAATTCGTCCAGCCGATGTTGGGAATATTGGTGGCGTTCAGGAGGACGGTGCCGTTCCACAAGATTTGAAAATCGTTGGGTGTGCCGCCGGTGCATTTGAGCCAGCAGGAGATATTGTAGAGCGCGCCGGGCGTAGTGGTGAGGATTTGAGAAAGATATGCGTTGGTCCCGCTGGACAAGATTTGCGCGCCATGCGTGCCGGAATGAACGTAGGTCGCAGATGTCGTTACGGTGTGAGTGCCGCCTGCGAGCGTCCAGTTGGTGAATGTGCCGGTTTCGAAACCGCCATTGAGGATGTTGGTTGGATATATCACGTTGATAACCTGGCTGGGGCTTAGGATCGTTGCGCCGTTGATGTTTGTGGCAATTAGAGTGACGGTGAACGGACCCTCGTTGGTGTAGGTATGCGACGGACTTTGCGTTACGTTCGTTGTGCCGTCGCCGAAATCCCAGTTGAAGCGCGTTAAAGTGTTGCCTTTGTCGTCGGTATTGGGGCAAGTGAATTGGACGATTGTTGGCGGGATGCCGCTGGTGGGATTTGCAGTGAATTGGACCATTGGCGTCGGCGTCGGTGTGATGGAGAAAATATTTCCGGAGCCGATACTGCTGAGTTTGCTGGTGCCATAAATGATTCCGCCGGAAACCAAGGTGTCCCCTTCCGGATCGCCGTTCAGGACTGGAAAAACATGAAGCAGAGAAAACGCCGAGCCGGTGAGGTCAATTTGAAAGACTGTCCCGTTACCCCCAGCGGAGGTGGTGCCGCAAAGAACGTTGTTCAAAAACGCCAACGCGCCGAGCGGTCGTACGCCGCCGTTATTCCAGGCGAACCTGTAAAACACGGTATAACCAGAACCATCCGTGTTGATTTTGAAGAGCGTTCCGGCCGGGCCGTCCTTGCTATCGGGAGTGCCGCCAGAATACGTCGAACCATAAAGCGTGTTGCCGGACAGGATCAATGTGGCGTCCGGCGCTGCGCCATCGTTGGTCACTGAGCCGTCGCTGAAATGGTGCAGCACGGTAAAACCGGTGCCGTTGGTGGTGATTTTGAAGATGGTTCCAGCGGTGGCGTTGCCGCCGAACGGAGTCACACCGTAAAATGTATCTCCCGCTAACACCAAACCGGCGCGTGGTGCGGATCCATCGGTGTTTGTGCCTGGCCCTAGTGGCTGGGTAAAGTTATAGAGGTTGGTGAATCCGGTTCCGTTAGTGTTGATACGAAACACCGCGCCATACGTATTGGTACCGCTGATCCTGGTTGTTCCGTAAAGGGAACCGCCAGCGAGAATAACGCCAGCCGCTGGATTGGCTCCGTCGGATGAGGTGCGGGCGAAGCTGTGCAGATTTGTGAAGCCGGTGCCGTTGATATTTACTTTGAAGAGGACGCCATAGCCGTACACACCCCCATTTTGGGTTGAGCCGTAAAGCGAATCGCCGTCGAGAGCCATCGTGCCGGAAGGGCCGGAACCATCAACATTCGTAATGCCGCCGCCGATGGGATCAGCTTTGGCGGCGGTGAAC
>JAICXV010000273.1 GCA_025934545.1 Verrucomicrobiia bacterium | reverse complement strand
GAATCCGGGAATTTGGGAATACGATCCGGCGAGCGGCGAACTGGAAGTTTATCTCGCGAACAGCGTTCCGCCGAATCCATGGGGCCATTATTGGAACTATTGGGGCCTCGATTTCCACATCGATTCGTCAGGGCAGGGTGGCAGCTATTTGATTTTGCCGACGTCCGGCCGCAGCTCGACGGCGGTCGATATCAAAGGCGGCGAAGGGAAATTGGCCGGCGCGGAAATTATCAGCGGCGATCACATTCCACCCGAATGGCAAGGCACGCTCATCAGCAATCCGTTTAAAGAAAACCGCGTGCATCACTGGGCGTTCCGCGATGAAGGCGCGGGCTATTCGCTTAAGCAACTTGAACCTCTGATCGTGTCGACGAACAACGCGTTTCGTCCGGTGGAAATTCGCATGGGACCTGACGGCGCCATTTATATTGCTGACTGGTACAACCCGCTTATCGGCCACATGCAATATCACTTCCGCGATCCGGGTCGTGATTTTACGCACGGACGCATCTGGCGAATTACCTTCAAAAATCGTCCGCTCGCAAAGCGACCTGAATTCCGCACGATTGAGGAAACGCTCGAACATTTGAAAGACGCGGCTGATTACAATCGCATGCAGGCGCGGCGTGTCTTGACCGAATCCAATCCGAAGCAAGTCGTGCCCGCGCTGACAAAGTGGGTGAACCAACTCGATGCCAACGATCCGAAATACGACCATCATCGTCTCGAAGCGTTGTGGGTTTTCCAAAGTTTGAAATCGGTTCAGCCCGACTTGCTGAAGAGTTTGCTTTCCGCGAAAGAGCCCAACGCCCGCGCCGCGGCGACCATCGTTCTTCGTTACTGGCGCAATCAAATCAGTGATACTGTCGATCTGTTGGCCAAGCAGGTGAGTGACGAACATCCCCGCGTCCGTCTCGAAGCGGTTGTTGCGCTGAGTTACATCAACGAACCGCGCGCCGTGGAACTCGCCACCAAAGTTCTCGACCGGCCAATGGACCGGTTCCTCGATCAGGCATTGAAAAATACTGTGCAGGCCTTGAAGCCAATATGGCAGCCGGCGTTGCAATCGAATGTGCTGACGTTCGATCGTAGCGTTCGCCGTTTGCGGTATGTTCTCGAACAGGCTGACTCGGCCACCGCCGCGAAATCTCTCCTCGTTTTCCTGCAAGCGGGCGATATTCCGCGCGAAGACCTCGAAAGCACGGTCCACGTGATCGCGGCGTCCGGTGAATGGAAGGACTTAGCCGCGCTGTTCGCGTATCATCTCGATGCGCCGTTCGAAGGAAAGGCCCTGGCGGAAATTTCTCGTGCTGTTCGCGAACGGCACATCATCCCGACCCTTGACCTCAATCGGCTCAAGCAGCTTTGCCGTGATTCTAACGAGGGCACTCGCGTTGAAGCGTTGCAGTTGGCTGGTGCGCTTAAAGCCGATGAACTTCAACCTGAGTTGGTCGAAGCGGCCACATCGGATCGTTCGAGCGAAAAAATTCGGCTGGCGGCGCTCGATGCCGTCGTTCGCATTGGCGGCGCAGAAAACCTGCAGCACTTGCGCGAGTTCGCCAACAGCGCCAACACATCCTTGAGTGTTCCTGCGATTATCGCTCTTTGCGGCAAAGATCTGCCAACTGCCGCGACGTCGGCTACTGCCGTGTTGCAATCGCCCCAGGCGGAAAATTTCGTTGCTCCAATCATCAACGCATTCCTCAAAAAACGAAACGGTAGCACCGTTCTTTCTGAAAAACTTGTGGACGCGAACCTTCCCCGCGACGTCGCGCGCCTCGGCTTGCGCGCCGTCCAAATGGCCGGTCGACAAGACGACGAATTGCAAACGGTCCTGGCCCACTTTGCCGGACTGAGCGAACAACCAAAGCCGCTATCATCGGCGGAAATGACGAACTTGGTTGCCGAAGTTCGTTCCAAAGGCGACCCGGCCCGTGGCGAAATGCTTTTCCACCGTCGCGAATTGAGCTGTCTGCAATGTCACGCCATCAACAGTGTCGGCGGCAATGTTGGGCCAGACCTGAGCGCTGTCGGCACGGGCTCGACTGTCGATTACTTGATCGATTCAGTGCTGTTCCCAAACAAAATTATCAAAGACGGTTTTGAAACAATCGACGTCACGACTAAAGATGGTGATTACATCCTCGGCATCAAAGTCCGCGAGAATAAAGAAGAACTCGTGCTGAAAGACGCGACGCATCCGGAGATTGTTATTCCGACTTCGACGATTGAAAAACGCCAGAACCGTCCGGTGTCGGTCATGCCATCAGGATTGGCCAATACACTTACGCATGGCGAGTTTCTGGACCTTATTCGTTTCTTGTCTGAACTGGGCAAGCCGGGCCCTTACGCGAACAATACCGCGCCAGTGGCGCGCCGGTGGCAAGTCGCGGCGCCGGTCCAGGGCGATGTCGTTCCGACAAAAACGAGCGGACTGAAGTGGGCTCCTGCTTACAGCCAGGTTTCAGGCGTGTTAGCGCTTGATGAAATCGCCAAAACTCCGGCGCTTGCTCGTTGTGAGCTGGAAGTGACCAGCGCCGGCAAAGTGCAGTTGGAATTGAATTCTCTTGATGGATTAAAACTTTGGGTCGACAACGACACTAAATCCCTCAAGCCGGCCACCGTTCTTGAACTGCCAAAAGGAACGCACGCGTTCACATTCCTGATCGAAGGTCAGCGACACGAAGGTCTGCGCGCGCAATTTGATGAAGTCTCGGAGTCGTCCGCGCACTTTCATATCAAATAACCATTTCACTCGGTGCGATCCAAAGTATTGATCAGTCTTTTCCGGTAGGGCGAGGCTCCTGCCGAGCCTTTTTCACAACGAACGTTTGATTCGCGAAAGGCTCGGCGGGAGCCTCGCCCTACCGTGTTTGACGTCGGTTTTTAATCATACGCTGCACCACCGTTCGTCTTGTCAGGCGCGGGTCGGTCTCGTATTGTTTTAGTCATGTTAAGATTCTTTCTTTCGGGGCTTCTCTGTTTTGCGGTCGGCGCTTCTGCCGCGACCGTGCAACTGCGCGAAAAAGCAAGCGTCACCGGCACGATTCTCGCCGAGAAACATGACCAGGTGGTCGTCGATCTCGGATACACCGTGCTCTCCATTCCGCGCAAAGAGGTCGTGCGCATTTTGAATGAAGATGTCGCGCCGGAGAAATCGACGTCGAAAAATTCGAAGACGTCGAAGTCTACAACCGCGACGAAAGCGCCGGTCACGACGGAGAATGGTTATAAAACAATTTTCACCACAGCCGCAACTCCTCCGAAGGAACGGTCGGTTCGTGAACTGGTCAACACGCTAGGCGAATCGGTGGTGCAAGTGCGCACGCCCGGCGGTCTGGGCTCGGGATTTTTCATTAACGAAGATGGCTATTTGATTACGAATTTCCACGTCACCGAAGGCGAGACGCAGATTTCGGTCGAAGTTTATCATTCGAAAAACGGGGAGCTCGATCGCAAGACTTACAAACAAGTGCGCATTGTCGCTTTGAATAAATTCGCGGACCTCGCATTGCTGAAAATCGAGGACAAGGACGCTCCGAAGTTTGTTCCAGTGGTGTTGGGTGACTCTGAACAACTGGCCGTCGGTGAGCGTGTTTTTGCCATCGGCAGCCCGCTCGGGCTGGAGCGAACGGTGACCGAAGGCATCATCAGCACCAAGACGCGCCAATTCCAGGGCGACTTATATTTGCAGACGACGGCCCAGATCAATCCCGGCAACAGCGGCGGCCCGCTCTTCAACATGCGCGGGGAAGTCATTGGGGTGACGAACATGAAGATCACCTTTGGCGAAGGTCTCGGGTTTGCGATTCCGGTTGAAGCAGTGAAATATTTCCTGATCCATCGCGATTCGTTTTCCTACGACAACGACAATCCGAGCAACGCCTACCGGTATCTGGAACCCCCGAGCCGGACGCATAAGAGCGACTCCTGATAGACAGCACTGTTCGGTTTCTGGACACAATCGAGGCTGAAAAAGCGAGAGAAATAGTTTCTTTTCGCACATTCCTTAAGGTTTCTTCGTTCTTCCAATCTTGGCGCGGAGCTTGCTAAATTCCGCGCCGAAGCGTGAAGAAAATCAGGAAATTTTTTCGTCTCATCTCGAGCAATGAGCCGGCAGAGTCCGAAACCATCGAAATTCAATCGCACCGCATGCCCATCGTCTACCGCAAGCATGCGCGGGCCCGCAACTACGTCTTGCGCCTTCATTGGAACAAGACCGTCGTGGTAACGATGCCTCGGCACGGTTCCAAAAAATTCGCTCAGGATTTTGTTAAAAGCCGCAAAGCATGGCTGGAACGCCAGTGGAACGTTCTAGAAGCGCGTAAAATCCCGCCGCACGTCTTGAAGCCGGGCATGGAAGTTCTTTTTCGCGGTCGTCCAGTCAAGGTCGACGTCGCCAAAGCCGGCGCCGAATGGCAGGTCAACTTTGGTTCCCAATCCTTTTCGGTTCCCGCGAAGCAGTCTAATCTGCGCCCGTTCGTCGAAGCTCATATGTATGAGCTGGCCGAACTGGAACTGACACAGCGCGTCGAGGAATTGGCGTATCAACACAACGCATGCGTCGCTCGCGTCGTCGTGCGCAATCAAAAGAGCCGCTGGGGCTCCTGTTCTTACAACGGCACCATTTCCCTTAACTGGCGCCTGATTCAATTGCCCGCCCAGGTCCGTGATTACATTATCGTGCACGAATTGATGCACCTGCGCGAACTGAACCACTCCCAGCGTTTCTGGAACCATGTCGAACGCGCCTGCCCGAATTACCGCGGCGCTGAAGATTGGTTAAAACAGAATTCGGGTTTGGTTGGAT
>JAICXV010000443.1 GCA_025934545.1 Verrucomicrobiia bacterium | reverse complement strand
TCACGTTCGGAAACCCATTTGCCAGACGGGTTCGCTTTTGCCGTCCCGCTGTAGACATCCATCTGAATGCGATAACGCGTGATGGTGTGTCGGATTGTAAACGCAGGTTTTGACGACGCTGAAAACGCCGCCTCTTTTGGCAGTGTTTTCGAAGCAACGGGGATTTCGATATTCGGGAACTCCCACAAGTGCGCATTCACGACACCGGTTGGACGTTGTTGCACCAGCCATCGTCCGTTCTTCTCGACGATGAAGGCCGCGAATTTGCGCGGAGTAGCAGCCTGCCGCTTTTCAAGCGCCGGCAATTCTTCGACGCGATTGGTGCGAAGAGCGGTGCAGTTTCTTTGCAATGGGCAAAGGTTGCATAGAGGTGCGCGCGGGGTGCAGACGAGCGCGCCGAGTTCCATCAACGATTGATTAAAATGGCTGACCGAATTGGCGCTCGAAGCCTCTGCCGATGCGTGCACTAATTCGTCGGCGAGTTTCCATAGCGCGGAACTGACGGCTTTTTCTTTTGGATTGCCATCGATAGCAAAGGCCCGAGCGAGGACTCGAATGACATTCCCGTCGAGGATCGGAGCAGGCTGGTTGAACGCGATGCTGCAGATCGCACCAGCGGTGTAACGGCCGATGCCGGGCAAACTCAAAACATCTTTATGGTTCGTTGGAAATTTTCCGCCGGAACCGTTCATGATAACCTGCGCCGCTTTGTGGGCGTTGTGAACGCGTGTGTAGTAGCCGAGGCCTTCCCACAATTTGAGATACGTTTCCGGCTTTGCCTTCGCGAACTTTTCGACTGTCGGCAACGTCCGCATCCACCGCTCCCAATACGGAATCACAGTTTTCACCTGCGTTTGTTGCAGCATGATTTCGGAAATCCAAATCGCGTAAGGATCGCGGGTGCGACGCCAGGGCAGGTCGCGGGCATTCTTATCAAACCACCGGAGCAGGGCGGTGACGATGGTGCGATTGGACTTTGACGGATTTTTCACGAACGTTATTTATTGCTGCAAAAATGTGGCCAAAGCGCAAACCTATAACGAGTGAAACCGTTGACAATTTACACGACCAAGCTGACTGATGCGCAGGCGACGGCGCTGGAGAATTATGTGCGCGAGGACGGTTTCACTTTTCGCGAAGTTCCTTACGCAAAGTTTGCCGCTGAAAAGAACAAGACTAACGTCGTCTTCTACCAGAGTGGAAAACTCGTCGTGCAGGGGAAAGGCACGCAAGAATTCGTTGAATTTGTTCTAGAGCCGCAGATTTTGCAGGAAGTGAAACTGGGCTACGAGACGGTCCTCAACCCGGAATTGCTGGCTCCCCGCATTGGTGTGGACGAAAGCGGCAAGGGCGATTTCTTCGGCCCAATGTGTATCGCTGGCGTCTACGTGAACGAATCGGTCATTGCCTCATGGAAAGACGTCGGCATTCGCGATTCGAAAAATATTTCCAGCGATCGCCGCATTGCCGAACTCGCGGATGTTATTCGCAAAACGCCCGGCTGCATCAGCAGCGTCGTCCCCATCGGCAATGAAGCCTATAACCGTCTCTATCAAAAGATGCGCAGCGTCAATCTCGTGCTCGCGTGGGGCCATGCTCGCGTCATCGAAAATTTAATGGGCAATGCCGCGCGCATGATTCCGCCACCGGTTCGCGCGATCAGCGATCAGTTCGCCTACGACAAAGCGGTCGTCGGCAAAGCGTTGATGAACCTGGGCCGCACGATCGAATTGGTCCAACGGCATAAAGCCGAAGAAGACATCGCTGTCGCCGCCGCTTCTATTCTGGCACGCAACGAATTTGTCACGCGCCTTGCCGCGCTCTGCAAGCAATACGAAATGACGCTGCCGAAAGGTGCGTCGGCGGCTGTCGATGCGGCGGCAAAAGAGTTCATTGCTAAACACGGCGTGGATAACCTGCCGAAGGTGGCGAAGATGCATTTTCGGACGGCGTTGCGCGCGCAAGGGTTGCCCGAACCGCCGAAAACGGAATGGCGGCGCCCCGCTCGAAAGCCGTCCGAAGAATAATTTCTTCCCCTTTATTTCATGGCGGTCTGCTGTTAGATGTGTAGGGTGCAAAGTTTGTCTCCGACGGAATATCTGGAGCACAATTACGAACGGCTGGTTCGGGAGTTGTGTGCTTACATACGTTTTCCAAGCGTATCTGCCCAGCCGCAACACGCCAAAGATTTGGCGGCCTGCGCGCAATGGGTTGTCGACCACTGCAAAAAAATCGGGCTCGACGCACGCCTTTGTAAAACCGAAGGCAACCCGATCGTGCTGGCCAAAACGCCACGCAAAGCTGGTTCAAAGAAGCCGCATTACGTCGTTTACGGCCATTACGATGTGCAGCCGCCGGAACCATTTGAACTTTGGAAGACGCCGCCTTTTGAGCCTCGGATTGAAGGCGATTCGCTCTTCGCGCGTGGTTCCAGCGATAACAAAGGTCAAAACTTTGCTCATCTCAGCGCCGTTGAAGCTTATCTGAAAACCGGCACTGAATTGCCCTGCGACATTACTTTCCTGATCGAAGGCGAAGAAGAAGTCGGCAGCAAAAGCCTGGACGGGTTTTTGCGGGCCAATAAAAAAGAACTCGCGTGCGAAGCGTTTGTGATTTCCGACACCGGCATGCCGAGTTTGAAGCATCCCGCATTAACCTACGCGCTTCGCGGCATTATTTCGGCCGAGATTATTTTGCACGGACCGTCGCGCGATCTTCATTCCGGAATTTACGGCGGGACGGTCGACAATCCCGCGATGGCTTTGGCGCAATTGCTCGCGCAGCTCCGCGATAAGAATGGAAAGATTGCGATTCCGGGATTCTACTATGACGTCGAATCGCTCTCAGCGTATGAGCGCAAAGAGATGGCGAAGATGCCGATGACGGAGAAGCAATATCAGCAGTTTATGGGCGTGCCGAAATTGTTCGGCGAAAAAGGTTATACGTTCATCGAACAACGCAGTGCGCGACCGACGATTGAAATCAATGGGCTGACGAGCGGCTACCAGGGCGAAGGCAGCAAGACCATCGTGCCGGCATGGGCGCGGGCCAAGCTGACGTTTCGACTCGTCCCGAACCAGAAGCCCGACAAAATTCGTAAAGCAGTATTGAAACGAATCGCGGAACTTTGCCCGCCAACCGTCCGCCTCGAAATGAAAGTGGGACACGGAGGCGAGCCTTACATCGTTTCCCCGAAGAGCGATATTGCGCAAGCGGCGTTGCGCACGTTGAAAGCGGCGTTTGGTTGTGAACCGATGTTGATGCGCGAAGGCGGGTCGATCCCGATCGTCACCCAGTTCAAGAATGTCATCGGTGCGGATTCGTTGCTGCTCGGGTTGGCCTTGCCCGATGACAATGCTCATTCGCCGAACGAGAAGTTTAGCCTCGACGCGTTTAAGAAGGGTATGCGGATGGGCGCGTTACTTTGGCCGGAGTTGGCGAAGCTGAAGCGTAAGTAAACTGTTAAAACAGTTTACCGTGCGGCCACATGAACAAAAACCCCTCGTTGAAACGAGGGGTTAATGAAAGCGCTTCGTTGAAGATCCGCGTTCTCACGTCGGCGATCCACACGCTTATTTATCCGGGACGGTTTGCAATTCCGGTGCGGTCCACGCCTGAGCGCGCGCCTTAGTCTTTTCGC
>JAICXV010000047.1 GCA_025934545.1 Verrucomicrobiia bacterium | reverse complement strand
TTTTCATAATCCCAATGGGAATCATCCCAGTTCGGAAAGTTGCGCGCCATTTCGAGGTCCAGCGAGATGGCGATGAGCGCTTTTTTCGAAGGTTGTGCTTTGACTCGGGTGGTCAGGGCGCACGTTGCCAATGCCGAGGTGGTAAGGAATTTGCGTCGAGAGATCATAGTTAGTTCTTGGCGGTTCTTGTTTCGTATTTTACCCAGGAAATCTGCGTTATTAGATGGTCGAGCGCGGCGGAAGAAATGTGCGCGCTGGTGGTAAATTTTGGGGTGGCGGCGGCAGGGTAGGTGGCGAGAGTGGCGTCGCCGACGAGGAAGACGTCGAAATCGCGCGAGAGATTGTCGTATCCCGCAGTCGTTTTGCAGTAGCACATGTCGGTCGCGTAACCAGTCAGCAAAACGTGGCGAATGTGATTTGCTTTCAAGAAATCGCGTAACGGCCCGTAACCCTTGGAGTCGTAAATCACCACGTCATCGGGGTAAACGTCGATGTCCGTCGTCACCGGAATCGGCAAATCCCAATAGCCTTCGTGGTTATATTTTGCGCTGGAATCCAGTCCGGGAAATGATTTGAAGTAATCGAGCACCGGCGTCTTTTCCGAAACGGATAAAGTGCTTGGTAACTGTTCGCCTTTGTAGGAAAAATTTTTCAATTTCGCCGCCAGTTCTTTTGCGCCTTCGGCGCGTTCCTGCTCGGTCGGTTTGGCGGTGAAGGAGCGATATAATTTTTTGCGAATCGGATCTTCGTTGCCAGGCAGGCTATACAAAACGAGCCCGACTTTTCCGCGAAGTGATTTTAAAAACGGATTGACGACGTTATGCGTGTGCTTCGCCGCGTAATGGTTTTTTTGCGGCGTGCAAAAATCGCAGACACCGGCGGGTTCGGGTGTGCACCAGCCTTGGCCATCGTCGATTCCCCACGGATGGACCATCACTAACGCGGTGTCGCTTGCGCGCAGATGGTTTGGCATTTCAATAATGCCTCGTGCGTTATAGGAAAAGCGCCACGCGCGGACGTGTAAATCGGCGCCTGGATCGTTCACCAAAGCGGGCGCTTCGAATCGGTTTGTTTCGCGAATCGGCTCAACCCAATCAGGATGATCGGCCAGCAACGGCTTTGGATGTTTGATCGGCGTCAGGCGATTTTCATACGTCCGCATATCGGCGGCGTTCGCGTGAAGAAAGGCGGCGATGCAGCCCACAGCAATAGAGATACGAGACAGGTGCATATATAGACTATGGCAAAATAATGAGGGGACCGGCAATCCAAACCTTGGATTTTTCGTTAACGCGCCTAGGTTGCACGAGGAGGAATTATGAAAGAAAAGAAGGACACTGCCATTCGCTCGGCTGATATCGACCTTGCCTATTTCGATCTGAATTATGCATCCGAACAGGACATGGCGGAGATTCCCGGCGTCGGCAGCAAGCTCGCGAGAGCGATTGTCCAACATCGGCCCTATACCACCATCGAGGAGCTTTTCGACAAAGTGCCGGGTTTCACCGAGGACACTTTTGATGAGCTGACTCGGGCTGGCGCGACGGTCGGACAAACGATGAAAGACAAACGTGAATTTGAGGAGGCGCGTTAGTCGGCATTGCTAAATGTTTTCGCGGTGCTAAACAATCTTGTGCCCGCGACTCCGGCAAAACCCAATCTGCGCCTGCGCATCACTGCTGCTGCGCAAACGTCCGTGCGCAATGGGCATCCGTGGGTTTATGCGGACAGCGTGCGCGAACAGAACCGTGAAGGCGGAGCGGGGGAGATAGCCGCCATATTTGATCGCAATGACAGGTTTCTTGCCGTCGGGCTCTTTGATCCTCTGTCGCCTATTCGGGTGCGAATTTTGCATGTGGGCAAGCCGGCAAAGATCGATTCGTCCTGGTTTGAGGATAAATTCAAGAGCGCGATCGGGAGACGGGACGCGATGTTCGATCGGTCGACCAATGGTTATCGATGTATAAATGGCGAGAATGACGGTTGGCCGGGACTTGTCCTAGACCGTTATGCCGAGACGTATGTTTTAAAAATTTATACGGCGGCTTGGCTTCCCAATTTAACAGAGGTGCTTGCGCTGATTCCCGGAGAATGCGTTGTTTTGCGCCTAAGCCGCAACATCCAGGAGTTTGCGAAAACGCAGTTCAATGTGGTCGATGGCCAAACACTCCGGGGCGACGTACCGAACGCTGCGGTTATCTTTTTGGAAAACGGATTACGATTTGAAGCGGACGTGGTTCGCGGCCAGAAAACCGGGTTCTTCCTCGATCAACGGGAAAACCGTCGCAACGTGGAAGGCCTTTCGCGCGGCAAATCGGTTCTGAACGCGTTTAGTTTTTCGGGAGGATTTTCGGTCTATGCCGCGCGTGGCGGTGCTAAGTCGGTAGCGAGCCTGGACATCAGTCAACACGCATTGGCGAGTGCGCAGAGAAATTTTGATCTGAACAAGGATGTGATCGCGCTAACTCACGAAACGATTCAAGCCGATGCCTTCGCGTGGATCAAAGAGGCAAAGCGCAATTTTGACCTAATCGTTCTCGACCCTCCGTCTCTGGCGAAACGTGAGTCGGAAAAAGTTGAAGCCATGCGCGCGTATGCGCGATTGATCGGGAATGCGATT
Organism: Verrucomicrobiia bacterium; assembly: GCA_025934545.1. GTDB lineage: Bacteria > Verrucomicrobiota > Verrucomicrobiia > Limisphaerales > Palsa-1400 > JAICXV01. Next base: position 6,582 of record JAICXV010000047.1, on the reverse strand, counting down.
GAACGATTGAACAAGAATGGGATTCTCGTCGCAGCGTCGTGTTCTGCGCACGTTCATGCCGACGAGTTTTTCCAGTTGGCCAGACGCGCCGCGGAAGCGTCCGCGAGAAAGTTTGAAGAACTGGAAACAACGCGGAATGCCGCAGATCATCCAGTGACTTTTCCCGAAGGTGATTATTTGAAGTGCATCTATCTGAAATTCTCGTAGCGCCGGAAGGGGACGAATTTACAAGGTGTGGTTGACGAGTTGGATGACAATATGCACGCCGTGGGCGACGGCCAATCCCAAGAGCCCGAGCCCGGAAAAGTGTTCCATTCGCAGAAGCGTTTTATCGCTGAACTTTCCGTGCCCCAACGAAATGGCCCAGCACAAAATCAAAAACCACATGCTGGTGCCCATTCCCACTCCGACAACACAAGCCATTTTTGATTCCCAGGTGGTTTGCACCCAATCGCGCGAGATGAAATTGGCCGCGAGCACGATCCAGAAAAGGAGCACGCCGGGATTGCCCATGACGCGCACGAAACCGATCATGAACGCTGAATGCGGATGGAGTCGTTGTTCGATGCGCGCTTCGACTTTGCTAACTGATTGAACCGATTTTGCCGTGAGGAAACGGATGCCGAGGTAGAGCATGAACACAAAACTGGTCAGTTCCATGACGGCTTTCATGACTCGCCCAGTGAACAAAGCCGCAAACCCGGTGAAGGCGACCGTGCAGTAAATCATTTCCATCAAGACCGCTCCGGCGCTGATCATGAGCGCGACGATAAGGCCGCGGCGCGCGCCTTCGTTCATGATCGTCAAGTTTACGGGGCCAACGGGAATGGACAGGAGAATTCCCGAAATCAAACCGGTTAACGCCGCCCCGAGATCAGATTGAAGCGCGTCCAGCATGCTATGCCGTGATCGAGGGATCGTCGTCGTCATCCTCGTCCTCGTCTTCAATCTCTTCGCGCACCTTGCGCGAAATGCGCGGACGAATAAACCCATAGAGCAAATACGCGGTAAAAATAATCGGCAGCACCACCGGCAAAATGTACTGACGCAGTATGACGATGCAGCCGATGAAAAGGATGGCGATGACCATCTTGGAAAACGGACGTCGCGCTTTGAGGTCCAGTTTTTTGAACGAAGGATATTTCACTTCGCTGACCATCATGATCGAGAGAAAGAGCATCAAGGCCGGTAGAACGAATCGACCCCAGCCGGTCAAGAAGTCGGTTTCGTGCTTTTCATTCCACATCAAAAACAGAGTGACCGAGGCCACAAGACCTGCCGCGGCGGGAATTGGAAATCCTAGGAACTCTTTTCCGCCGCTGGCGCCAGGCATCGCAGCGAGGCAATTGAACCTCGCCAGCCTGAGCGCACCGCAAATCAGATAAATCGAAGCGATGAACCAACCGATTTCCGGCTGATTGATTCGGGGATCGGCAAAGACAGGGTGGAGCACAATGCGGTGAACGAGAAATGCCGGCGCGGCACCGAACGAAATTAAATCTGCCAACGAATCAAATTCGCGGCCAAACGGACTCTCGACGCCGCCCATGCGAGCCAATCGCCCGTCGAGCATGTCGAAAATCATGGCTATAAAAATGAAAACCAACGCGAGATAGATCGGGCTGAAATCGCCGACGTGCGCTTCCACGATCTTGGTGAGCGCGACAAAGCCGCAAAACAAATTTCCTGCCGTCATCAGGTTCGGCAGAAAATAAATCTTTAAGCGTGGCGTAGGAGCTTCAATGTCTGATTTTGTTGTCGTGTCCATGGCTCAGGATTGTGATGAAAGAACAGTTTCACCTCCGACAACTTTATCGCCGAGCTTGACCTTGATGCTGTGACCGAGCGGAATGTAAATGTCGCAGCGCGACCCAAATTGAATCAGGCTGATGCGCTCGCCGCGCGCGACTTCGTCGCCAACTTTAACAAATGGAACGATGCGACGCGCGATCAGTCCGGCCATCAGTTTCAATCCTAGTTTTGCGCCAGGATCTTCAAGGGAATCGAACCCAATATAAACATTTTCATTATACTGACAGCACTCGGCGGCTTTGAGCGCGCTGAGATATTTGCCCTCGGTTTCTTTTAAGAATGTGACTTTGCCGCTGATGGGCGCGTTTTGAACGTGAATATCGATCACCGAAAGAAAGATCGAAACGCGATGGCAACGGCCCTTCATAAAGACCGGCTCATCTATCTCATCAATGACATCGACTTTGCCGTGCCCGGGTGAGACGACGCAGTGGGCGGACGTCGGTGTTTTGGCATTCGGATCGCGAAAAAAGTAAAGTGTGAAGCAGGCGAACAGCACCCAAACAATGACCGCGATCGTGAAGAGCACCGGAAGAATAACGACAGCCGCCGCTGCGCCGACCCAAAGCACACCAAGAATAACTGGTATGGCCAGCGCTAACAGAATCAGCTTAAACGCGGCACGCCGCGCTTTGCCTGCATGTTTCATACGCTTCACTTAACAGGCAAAGCCTTGAAACTCAAAGGCAATCTTTTTGTCTCGAACTACTTCCAGAACAATTGTTCGTTCAAGTATCCGGCCTGTTTGAGGTTGTTGAGCATGCGCAAACGAATCAGGCGCGACTCGCGGAAATTCGCATCGTGAAACGCGATGGCTTCCAGACCTTCCTTCAACTCGCGCACGGTCATGTTCAAATCAAATGCCGGCTGATGATTTGGCGCGAGCTTGCGGAACAACGAAAAGTCCACGCGATAGGAGCGTTTGTCCGGCGCGGCATCTTTGTTGATTGAAACATCGACGCCCGGCATTTGCTTTTGCGCTGCGATTGCCAAATCCTTGACCTGGTAATTCCAATCGTCACTGCCGACGTTCACGACGAGGAACGCACCACCGTTATCGGCGGAACGAGTGCATCCCCATTCCATCGAACGCGCCATGTCTTTTGTGTTGATGAGCGGGCGCCACGGCGTGCCGTCGCTAAGGATCGTGATCTTCTTTGTGGCAATCGCGCTCGCGACGAAATCGTTCAGCACCAAATCAAGGCGTAGCCGCGGACTCATTCCGCAAGCGGTGGAAAAACGCAGACAGGACACGACAAAATTTTTGTCGGCCAACGGTTGCAGGTCTTTTTCCGTCGCGACTTTTGAGCGCGCATAAGCCGTCAAGGGATTCAATTCCGAAGTTTCCACGCGCGGCTTGTCGTCAGCAAAGCCATACACACTGCAGCTCGACGCAAACACAAACGCGCGCGCGCCGGCCTGCTTGGCTTTCTTTGCGATGTCCACGCTCGCCTGATGATTGACCTGCATCGTAACGTCTTCGTAAGCCTTGCCCATCGGATCGTTCGAGATTGCGGCGAGATGAATCACCGCGTCGACGCCTTTGAGCACTTCTACCGGCAAATTGCGCACATCGCCGAAATATTGCTGGTCAATTTGACTTTCGGGAAAGCGCAGGGGAGTCGTCAAAGCGTCCGCAAAAAAACCACTGTCATAGCCGATCAACGTCGCCTGTGGATGCGTCTTGCGAAAATGAGCCACGACATTCGGCCCGATATAACCCATGTTGCCTGTGATTAAGATTTTCATGAAATCAAACGTAAAGTATGCTTAGCCTAGAAATTAAGTTCAACGAAATCTCCCGGCTTCAGCGCATCCACCGCACTCGCAATTTCAACTGGATGCTGTTTCAACAGATTCCAGTCGTTGGTTGGCAATACCAGGATTGCCAGATTACGTCCGGTTAGGTTCTGCTGATATCTGAGGTTTTTATCCGTCGTAACAAACGCTTCAAATTTTGATTCAGCCTGTTTCAACAGTGCGCCGTTTTTTAGTTCTGCCCAACCCATTTCTTGAGCCGTCCGAACCGTGGAATTATTAAGGAACTTGCGAATTAACCGTGGGACGCAAGCGTCAAGTAACACGTTCATGCGGGCTGCAAGATTGCCTTATGTGCGTATTCAAGAACCGCAATAGCCTGCTCACGCGTTACATCGGGAAAACAATCCAAATACTCATCGAGACACAAGCCGCCCTCAAGATTTGCAAACAAGCTCTCGACAGGAACTCGCGTGCCTTTGAAACATGGCGCACCGCTCATCCGTTCTGGATCGACCCAGATAGGAACTTCCGGCGGAAACACTGTTGGCCATTTCGAGTTCATCTAAATCGATTATAATTGCTGTAAACAGGAATGTCAGGGCGTTATTTCCAACTCTTCCAAGGCGCTTTGCCCTCCGCCCACAATTTGTTCAACAAATTGTATTCCGAGAAAGTATCCATCGGTTGCCAGAAACCATCGTGATTGAAGGCCATTACCTGGCCTTTTCTGGTCAAAGTCCGCACTGGCTGTTGCTCGAACATAACCGTCTCGCAATTCTCCAGGTGAGTGAAGATGTCGCGATTGGCCACGAAAAAGCCGCCGTTGATGCGGCCTTCGGTCACCTGCGGCTTTTCGTTGAACTGCTCAACTAATCCAGCCGAGTTCACGTCCATCTCACCGAATCGACCGGGCGGATGCACTGCCGTCACCGTCAAAGTCTTGCCGTGCTTGCGATGAAACTCGATTGACTTGGTGATATCCACATTGCCGACGCCGTCGCCATAAGTGAGGCAGAATTCTTTGTCGTCGCCGATGTATTGCTTGATTTTGTGGATGCGACCGGCGGTCATCGTCTCTTCGCCGGTGTCCGCCAGAGTGACGGTCCAATCTTCCTCATCGTGGTGCGTGTGAAACTTCGCATCCGCGCGACGTCCGAGCTTCATGGTCACATCACTCGTCATCCAAAGATAATTGCGGAAAAAATCTTTGATGACTTCGCCCTTGTAACCGAGGCAGAGCACGAATTCCTTGAAGCCGTGGCTCGCGTAAATTTTCATGATGTGCCAGAGAATCGGGCGATTGCCGATCGGCACCATTGGTTTGGGGCGATACTCTGTTTCCTCGCGCAGGCGCGTGCCTTTGCCGCCGCATAGAATCACGACTTTCATTGGTTGCCTCAACATATAGACCGAGGGTAGGGCGGTTCAAGCTAAGATGGTTTCTCAACAGATGCGCACAAATCAGCAACCAGGCCACGCATTGTCGCACGCTCCTTCGTAACGCCGATTGGCAATCGGCTGTATCGCCGACTGCCAGTCGGCACGCACGCAGGTTACCAACCTGCGATACAGCAGAATGACATTCTGCGTTATGCATCCACTTCTTGTAACGCCGACTGGCAATCGGCTGTATCGTGGACTGGCAGTCCGCACCGGCGCCTTGCCAATCAGTATCGATTTTCGATATTCACAACAACCGAGCGGCGTGCCTCGCTGTTCTGTGCATCTATTACACCTCTTGATAAGCCGCCACGTTATGTTCACAATCCTCTCAGCCGCCGGTCCTTACCGGCTTTTGGGCGCGGACAAATTGCCCCGCCTCGCTCTTTGAAATCCGCCCAAAATGGGCAATTTAATCCTGAGGTTGCCCCGAAAGTATGGACACGACCTGTATCATTTGAGGCGACGGTTATGAAACACCTCAAGAGTCGCAAACATCATTCCAAAGCCTTCCGCAAGCAAGCCGTTGAACTGCTGCTGACCGGCAAGACCTTCCGCGAACTGTCTGATGAATTGGGCGTTAGTCGTTCCGCTCTCATTCGCTGGCGTGATGAGTATCTGGCCGATATGGCTGAAGTGCCGGCCGACACGATGGAGATGTCGCCGCACAAAATGGTCCAGGAACTCCAGCGCCTGCGCAAAGAGAACGAAAAACTCAAACTGCATCAGGAAATCCTAAAAAAAGCGATGGGCATACTGTCGGATCTGCCGCCCAACGGTATGCCCTGATTACTGTTATGGCGCATCAATACCATCTTCGCGATCTCTGCCAGGCACTGCGTGTGCCTCGCAGCAGCTACTACGCATGGCTCAACCGCTCACCGTCGACGCGACAACAACACAATGAACTATTGCGAGCCAAGCTCGCCCATCTCTTTGCCAGTAATCGTAAAGTTTACGGCAGTCCGCGCATGACTCTTTGTCTCAATCGCGCTGGTGTTCCCTGCAGTCGCAATCGTGTCGCCCGTCACATGCGTGAACTGGGCCTACAAGCTCGGCAAAAGCGCGCATTCAAACCCAAAACCACTGACTCAAATCATCCGCATCCCATCGCCCCTAATCGACTGGCGGATGCCGCCCAACCCAAGTCAACTGATCGCATTTGGGTCAGCGACATCACTTACATCCACACGTCCGAAGGTTGGCTTTACCTCGCTGCTGTCATGGACCTCTATAGCCGCAAAGTCGTCGGTTGGGCCACAGCCAATCACCTTAGAACCAGTCTGGTCGAACAAGCCATGACCCAGGCTCTGCACTGCCGCTGGCCGGCCAAAGGATTACTTCATCACTCCGATCGTGGTTGCCAATATGCCAGCAACGACTACCGCCGATTGCTTTCTTCATTCGCTGCTCTTCCCAGCATGAGCTCCACCGGCCATTGCTACGACAATGCCGCCATGGAATCGTTCTGGAGCACTCTCAAAACTGAATGGCAGGCAAACCAACTGTCGAAGCGTTTCCAAATTGATCTTGCGAAACCAATGTCGGCTGAGTCCCAAAAGCCGAGCC
>JAICXV010000753.1 GCA_025934545.1 Verrucomicrobiia bacterium | reverse complement strand
AGAAACTCGGCCTGAACTGGCGCGAAGTGGCAGTGATGGCGGTGACCTTTGTCATCCTGCTCGCCGTCGAATTCACCCTGGCTAAAACGAAACCGAACGCGCTCTTCTTCATCGTTTGCATCCTCGTCGGCGGACTTGCGTTGCGCGCATGGTCGCAACGTCGCGCCGGTTTGCGCACCGTCACCGTCGCCGAACATCTCGCGGCTGCTGTCGCGCCCGAGTCGATGCCCGAATTCAAACTCAATCTCACTCCCGGCCAAACCATTCTTGTCGCCGCACGCGGCCTTACCCCTGTCTTGCGTTACGCGATGGAAGAAGCCCAATTGCGCCAGGGCACTGTTTACGTTCTTTACGTGAAAGAACTCGCTGTCAATTTGCCGGGGCCATTGCGCACTGGCGAACGCCCGCGCTGGCAGGACGACAAACACGCCTCTGAAATCATGTCCTCGATGCTCGACGCCGGCAAAAAGAACAATGTGACCGTCGTCCCTCTTTACACCATCAGCGAAAATCCAGCCGCCACAATTCTCGACATGTCGGCGACGCTCGGCGTCGACATCCTCGTTGTCGGCTCGGCTCACCGCAATCGTCTCGTCGCCTTGCTCAAAGGAGACGTCGTCACTGAAGTCGCCAAAAACCTTCCCGAGAATATCCAATTGGTCATTTATAGCTAAGTTGGGACCGCGGACTTCAGTCCACTTCAGGCAAGGAACGCAACAATTCGCAAAAGATTGACCACCCGCGAAGCGGACTGAAGTCCGCGCTCCGCTAAGGCACTTCCACCTTCGATTCACGCACCGTTTCCTGCGCTGGCTCCGCCTGCACCAATTTCCCAAATTTCCGAATCTCTGGCCAAAAAGCCGCCACGGCAATAACCGTCACAATCGTCGCCGCGCCACCGGACACGACCGAAAACACCGGCCCCATATATTCGCTGACCGTTCCCGATTCGAACGCTCCCAATTCGTTCGAGGTGCCGATAAACAAATTATTCACCGCCGAAACTCGCCCGCGCATTTCATCCGGCGTGAGCAACTGCACCAGTGTATGCCGCACGATGACACTGATGTTGTCCGCAAATCCGCAAATAAAGAGCATCGCCATTGAAAACCAAAACCATCGCGAGAAACCAAAACCAATCGTCGCCAATCCAAAAACCATCACCGCCAAAATTAACGACCGTCCCGCCTTCTCCATCGGCGGTTTGTGCGCCATGTAAAGCGCGCACACGAGCGAACCAGCCGGGATCGCCGCGTTTAACAGCCCAAGACCCTGTGGGCCGACGTGCAAAATATCCTTCGCATATTGCGGCAGCAACGCGGTCGCGCCGCCGAACAAAACCGCAAACAAATCGAGCGTAATCGCTCCGGAAATGATGCGCGTTCGCATCACAAACCGAAACCCGCCCACGATGTGTTTCCAACTGAAATCATGGTTGCCGAGAATTTGTTTTCGCGCCCGCACTGTCCAGACCAGCCCGAGAAAGACCAGCGCCGCAACTCCATTCAACACATAAACCGGCACCGCGCTTTTCGAAAACGCAATGATCGCGCCTCCCGCCGCCGGACCGAGCACACCCGAAATATGAAACGTGCTGCTCGCCCACATCACTGCCTTTGGAAATTCTTCACGCGACACAAGCAACGGCAAGAACGACGCGCTTGCCGACAACAAAAACGTCCGCGCAATTCCCGCCGCAACCAGGCAGGCAAACATCCATCCGACATGAACGTTCGCAACCGATATCGCCGCCAAGCCAATCGACGCCACGCCGACCACCGCCTGCATCGACATGATCACGCCTTT
>JAICXV010000180.1 GCA_025934545.1 Verrucomicrobiia bacterium | reverse complement strand
TCATCTCGCAACGCTTGCCACGCTTTTTCGGCGTTGCCACCATCGCGGTAATAGCCAGCCGCCACCGCCGAATTCATCAACCCTTCATTCGCCCACGTCTTCAGGTCGAGCAACAACCCGCGCAAATTGCCATCAATCTTGTCCAATTCCCCGCGGTAATGCCAGGGATGACCGACCATTACCGCAATGGGCAGCCGATGTTTTCTGATCAGCTTCGACACCTCGCGCATGAATTGTGTTTGCGGTTCTCCCCGAAGGTGGAACGCCGCATCGTCGGTCGCGTCGCGCAATTCTTTGCCGGTCTCTTTGCGATATTTTTCGCGCAAGGGCGGTTCGAACCCGTAATCTGCCGCGCCGGTCTTATCGTTTTGCGGATTGTCGCGCACGTCGCCGGTACGAATCCAATCGAGAAAAAATCCGTCCAGCTTGTATTTGTCCAACAGCTCGCGAACCAACGAGAGTTTGTAATTCCGCACCTCGGGATACGCAAAGCTCAGTTGCGAATGGTATTTGCGGCCATCGCGATGTTCCCAGCGAAACTGCGGATGCTTTTTCGAAAACTCACTCTGCAATCCCCACCCATGATCGTCTTCATTGATCGAAAGCCACGCGTGAATTTGCAGGCCGATTTTGTGGCCGTAACGGACCGCTTCTCCGAGCGAATCGAAATGCTCGTAATCAAGGAGATCAAATTTCGCAATCAACGCGCGCCGTTGTTCGGCGGTCATGTGGTTGTAACGGTCGACCAATTGTTTGTCGGCCGGGCTCTGCGGATTCCAAAAACTGTCTTCATCCCACTTGCCCATCGGCTTGAGAAATTTACTTTTATAGAGGCCGCGTCCGCCGTCGAAAGCGCGCCAATAAATTCGCGTCCAGCCGCACGCCTTGCATTCGTCGAGCATGCGCTGCACGCCTTCAGGACCCCACGGGATGCCCGGCTTGAGCATCCAATCCGAATGCGTGAGCGGCGCGGATAAAATAAATTTGTCGGACGTTTGTGCCCTGGTGGAAAGAGCCGGCGCGACGATGGCGGCGGCAAGAGTCGATTTGATAAATGCGCGACGGTTCACGTCGCTATTGTTTTTTCAAACCAGCGAGAAACGCAATCAAATCAGCAAACTCCTGCGCCGACATCCCCTGCTGCAAACCAGTCGGCATGAGGGACAGTTTCAACTTCCGCTTGTTGATGACTTCGCTCTTTTTGTAATGCGTGACGATGCCTTTCGAATCTTTGATAACGATTTCATCCGCCGAGTCGCTCACCAAAAGCCCATACGCTTCGTCGCCGGATTTCAAATCGAGACTATACGTTTCGTAACCAACCGAAATCCCGGCGCTCGGTTCGAGGATCGATTCGACGATTGCTTCCCGCGCGAGTTTGGTCCCGATTTCAGAAAGGTCCGGCCCGACCTGTCCGCCTTTGCCGCGAACGGTGTGGCAGGCGAAACAGCCCGGCTGCTGCCGATAAAAAACTTTTTCGCCATTGGCCGGATCGGCGGGCATCTTCAGCAACTCAACCGTCGGCGGCAACGGCTGAGCCCCGCGCGCCGTCGGCAGCGGCAAAACCTGCGCGGCTTCCGCTTTGATCTTCGTCCAGCGCACGCCGTTCAACTCCGTGCTGGCGGTGTATTTCAAATCTTCAGCGAGCGTTCCTTTTTTCGCCGCTCCGAGCAATGCGTCCGCGCCTTCGGCCGTTCGCGCCAATCCGCGAACACAAATTTTGCGCAACGCTGTGTCGCGATTCGCATCGACTGCAACGGCCAGCAACGGCGCGACCGCCTTCTGTTCCGTCGCATTGCCCAACGCTTCGGCAACGCCACGCGCCACTTTGGCATCGGGACCGTTCAATTTGTTACGCACCAAATCCGCCGCGTTATGCGTCAACACCAGGCGCATCGCTTCCACGCCAGTCTCGCTGCTGGGCGCCTTGACCGCCACTTCGAGCAGGCCAGGATCGCAATCGTGCAGGTGAAAATCTTTGACGATTTCGAGGAACTTATCAGTCCCGCGAACTTTTTCGAGCAGTCGATAGACTGCCGATTTCAGTTCGGGATCGGTGTCGAGATTAACATGGTGCAGTCGGCTAAGCGCCTCGAACGCGATAGTATTGCGCTGTGCTTCCGTCAATTCTGCGCGTGCGCCAAGCGAAAGCGCTGTCGCTGCTATGATAATAAAAACAGCGACGCGCATGCGTTCAGCCGCGAAAAGTCGTGACATTCTCCCGTGTCAGCAGTTTGCGTTTCCAATCCAGCCCGCCGGAAAATCCACCGAGCTTGCCGCCGCTCGCCAAAACGCGATGGCACGGAATCAACAGCGGGATCGGGTTCGCACCGCAGGCGCTGCCGGTCGCACGTGCCGCTTTTGGCTTGCGAACCGACGCAGCGATTTCGGAATACGTTTGGGTTTTGCCGCAGGAAATTTTTTGCAATGCCGACCAAACCGATTTTTGGAATTCAGTTGCACCGCTTAAATCCAAGGGCGGCATCGCTGCGATCGCCTTGCCGCCGATCGCAAGCTCAACCGCGCGGGTCGTCAAGCGATGCCATTCCTTCAGTGCCGTTTTCCGTAACGCGGGTGTCGCGCCTACGGGTTGTGCGGCGTCCCGCCGCAAGCTCATCTTCCCATTTGGAAAATCCAGTCGGGCGAGACCTTTGTCGGAGTAATAGGCGATAAACGTGCCGTCACGCGTCGGCACAGCATGGGCCTGGAGGTTCGATTTCATATTGAATTAACGGTGCTTTATCAGCGCCGCGCAAATACCGAATAACACTATCACGAAGACCAGCGCCAACGCCAGAAACCTATTGCGCGCCACTCGCTTTTCGTAGCGCAACGGGCGCAACCCCTGGATGCTGCCCGCCGCGAGATAGTTGACGAGTTTTGGGTTCGACAATGGGGGCGGACGAAAAATTTGTTCCAATCGATCGAGAAAGCCGACCTTTTGCGCCGGGGTCGACAAATCCTGCAACGGAACCGCTGTCGTGCGCTGAGTTTTTTCCTGTTTAATCGGCGCTTGGTCCACTTCTTCAAAAACTGGTTCGGGCGCTTGAGAGCTCGCCGCGACCGTGGAACCAGACGGCAACGCCGTTGACCGCACGCGCGCGCCGGATTTATTGACTTCGGGAGTGCCGGCTTGCTGATTGAGCTTACGAATCTTCGCTTCCAAATCGGCGATCTCCGAGTTCAACGCCCTCGCGCGTTCGGAAATCGGGTCGGCTTTCTTTTTCAGCAAGGCCATGGGGCGTTAATGTCGCAACCAAACCAGTGCCATGAGAGCGAGCCCGATCAACGCCAGGGGCCAGGTCAGGGCGAAGCCAAATTTACAAAGTTCGCCGAAACTTAAATTCGTCGGCAACAACTGCGCCTGCGGTTGCGCCGAAGCCGATTCCGACATTTCTCCCGAAAGCACTCCAAACTTCAGTCGCGCCGAATTCCATTCCATCCGGGCGTTTTCCAACGTGGTCAATGCCGACGTCAATTCCGCCTGAAAATGATCCTGCGACCAAGCCGCTTCATTCAGGCAACGCACTTTCTGCACCGCCTCACGAAAAGCTTCGAGCGTCCGCGCCATCGATTCCGCCTCGCGCCGCAATTTGATTTCCTGTTCTTCAAGCAAACCGATGCCGCGCGTCAGGTGCACGAGCATTTCTTCTTTGCCGGTGTGAAATTCCGCCTGGCGGCGGCGCAACTCTTCCAGCCCGGCGCGCTCGCGTTCCAGCGTTTCCTGGGCGCGTTTGAGTTCGGCGAGTTGAAGCTGCTTTTGGCTGACGAGCGCTTCGATTTCTTCGCGAGTGGGGGGACGATTCATAGAGCCGGTGGGCACATCGCTGATGGAAGAAAACCCTGTTTTCTGAGCATCGAGCAAATCGGTGTCAATAAACTCCGTCGAATCTTTCGGCATGGCCGACTTTAGACATCTCCCCGCCGCGTGTAAAGAATGACGTTTAAAACGACCCGATTTATTCAAAGGTAGGGCGAGGCTCCCGCCGAGCCATTGAAATTCTGAGGCGCCGCCGAGTAAAAGACTCAGCCGGAGCCTCGCCCGACCCGTCCAGGAACAGTGAGACGAATGCCCAAATTTACAAATCCATGACAAACGCCGCCGCCTCAATCCATACTCTGCTGCGATTAAGTGCAGAAAAAACCAACATTCTTTTGGCAAGGCGCCCTGATTCTCCTCCCGTTGGTCTTGCTGTTGGCGGTCGGCATCTATTCGCTACGGCAAGACCGCGGGATGGCAGAAATCGAAGCCAAAGAACGCTGCCAGCAGCTCGCGTCCGATCTCCTGCGCCCGCTTGCCACGCGGTGGAACGACGCCGCTTCCCGTTACGAACACGACTTCCGAATCGTGATCGATTCCGCCGGAAATCTCGTTTCGATTGCCGGCTCCAAATCGCGCGCGCAAACGCCACCTGACCCGAAGCCACTGATTCTCGACGTCGCGTCCCTCTCTTCGTCACAAGCTCATCTTTGGCAGCAAGCGCGCGACGCCGAGTTTGGCAATGCCGCGACTAATCAGGGCACGACGTTCTATTTGCAATTCCTTGGCGCTAATCCGCCGCAAGCATTCGTGCCGCTCGCTAAATATTCATTGGCCCTCAACCTCGCCAAATCGCCCTCCGGCCTCGCCGAAAAAGACCGTCTCTTCAGCGAACTCCAAACCAACACCGACGCGACGAGCGAAGCGGGTTTGCCTCTCCATTTGCTGGCCGGGGTTCAACGACTGCAACTGGCGGCCGACGCGACGAACATTGCCTTGTTCACAAACGTTCTGCTCCAGCTTTGCTCCAATGCGGTCGAGCACCCATCATTTGCTTCACCGCTGGTTCTCGAACGCGCCGCAGAATTGGAGCAACAACGTTGGGCTTCGACGCCCAATATGGGACCCCGCATTTTACTTACTGCTCACTGGCAAAAGGAATGGGAGCAGGATGAAGAAGCCCGCACATTTTATCGCGACGCGACATCAGGTCTGCACGCGAACAATCGTCCCGGCAGCTTCTGGTTGATGCGTCAGACTGGTGTCACGAGTTCTGCCGCACCAGAACTTGTCACTGTTACCGAACAACTCGATACCAGCATGACCACACGTCCCTTAAACCAGCAGGAGCGAAGCAAGATCGGCCACTCTTCCGCCATACCCGTTCCCGAAATCCACACAACCGGCAAAGGAACATTTAACGTCAGCTCTATGCCCGAAGACTCCGCCCGCGCCACCATTGTTGATTTAGAAAAACAGGAAGGCCTGCACGTGCCCGACTACGCCGAAGTCGCCTACCAGATTGGCGACCGATGGCTGATTGGCTCTCCCGCCAAGGGCCCGCTCGACGCATTATCTTCATCGTCTCTGCAAGGCGGCCTCGCGCCTGTGGCCGTTTCCGTTTACATCGCTCATCCCAACTTGCTTTACGCGCGCCAAAAACAACGCACCTGGCTCTTCGCCGGTTTGATCGCAATTTCAGGAATTGCCGCGGGTATCGGACTGGTCAGCGCGCATCGCGGATTCCGCCAGCAACTGCGCTTGAACGAAATGAAATCAAACTTCGTTTCCAGCGTCTCTCACGAACTGCGCGCACCGATCGCCTCGGTCCGATTGCTCGCCGAAGCTCTTGATCGCGGAGCGATCAACGAACCGCCCAAACAAAAAGAATACTTCCGTTTCATCGTCCAGGAATGTCGCCGCCTCACTGGCCTCATCGAAAACGTCCTCGACTTTTCCCGCATCGAACAAGGCCGCAAACAATATCAATTCGAAGAAACGGATCTAAACGCGCTTGTAGAACAAACCGTAAAACTAATGAAGCCAATGGCCGAAGAACGAGGCGTCAGACTCGAGCGTT
>JAICXV010000269.1 GCA_025934545.1 Verrucomicrobiia bacterium | reverse complement strand
TTGTTCTTTGTATGGCTGGACAACGTATACGCATTCGCCTGAAGGCATATGACCATCGTGTCATTGACGCTTCAGCGCACGATATCGTCGAGACTGTTAAACGCACGGGCGCCCGTGTGGCTGGTCCGATTCCCCTTCCCACTCGCGTCGAACGCTTCACCGTTTTGCGCTCACCGCACTCGGACAAAAAGTCGCAGGAAACTTTCGAACAACGCACCCACAAGCGCCTGCTCGACATCATCGATCCGACCGCTAAAACCGTCGACGAACTCAAAAAGCTCAACCTCCCGGCCGGCGTGGACATCACGATTAAAATTTAACCGTGTAACGTTTTAACTTTTTAACCATTTACCTTTTCTCGATATGTTAGGCTTACTCGGAAAAAAACTCGGACAGACCAGCGTCTATGATGCGCACGGCGTTTTGCAACCCGTCACCATCGTCCTCGCCGGCCCCAATCGCGTCATCCAGACCAAAACCCAGGAATCCGACGGTTACAACGCCGTCCAACTCGGTTTCGATGACCAAAAAGAACAGCGCCTGCCCAAAGCTTTGGTCGGCCACTTCAAAAAATTCGGCGCGACACCCACTAAGCGCGTCCGTGAATTTCGCGATTTCACGTTGCCGGTCAAACCCGGCGACGTTGTCGGTGCCACCATGTTCGCAGTCGGTGACTACATTGACGCCATCGGCGTGACCAAAGGTCGCGGCTTTGAAGGCGTCATGAAACGCCATAACTTCCGCGGTGGTGACGCTTCGCACGGTGCCAAAGGTTGGCGTCGTCGTTCTGGCGCCATCGGACAACGTTTGTTCCCTGGAACGGTTATGCGCGGCATGCGCATGCCCGGTCACATGGGCCAGGTCCAACGCACCGTTCAAAATCTGCAAATCATTCAAGTGCGCGAAGCAGAAAACCTGCTCCTCATCAAAGGCGCGATCCCCGGCGCGAACAACGACTACGTCGTCATCCGCGAAGCGAAGAAATTGCCGAAAGGTTCCGATCGCGCCAAACGCGCCCTGCTCGTGTCTCAGGCGAATGCGCCGAAGCCCGCTGCGGCCGGAGCCAAGAAAGATAAAGCCGCTGCTGCGCCCGCCAAGGCCGCTGCCGCACCAGCCAAGAAGTAAAGGTTGTAACGTTTAACCATTAACCTTTTAAAATTTCATGAAACTTCCCGTTAAAAACATTCAAGGTAAAGACGCCGGCGAACTCGAAGTAAAGTTCACGACCGTCGAAGATGGTCGTGGCACCCAAGCCGTCCATGACGTCATCGTCGCTTACAATGCGTCACAACGCATGGGCACCGCCTGCACCAAAAACGCTGGCGAAGTCGCCGGCACCAACAAAAAACCGTGGAAACAAAAAGGCACGGGCCGCGCTCGCGCCGGTTCGTTTCAATCGCCCTTGTGGCGTGGCGGTGGTGTCGTTTTCGGCCCCAGACCCCGCGACTTCGCGAAGAAAGTTAACAACTCCACGCGCCAACTCGCGTTGCGCAAAGCGCTCACCGAACGCATCAAAGCCGGTGACGTCACCATTTTGGACGATCTCAAACTCTCGTCCTCCAAGACCAAAGATTTCATCAGCGCCTTGTCCGGCTTAAAGATTACCGGCAAAGCCCTCATCGTTGTCCAGGCCCACGACAAAAACCTCGAACTCGCCACGCGCAACGTGCAAGACATCGAAGTCACCACTGGCGCCGACTTGAACACCTATCAACTGCTGCGTCCGAGCAAAGTTCTTTTCACCCGCGGCGGCTACGAAGCCGTCGAAAAGCGTCTAGCGAAATAACTTATCACGCGCCACTCATCACTTATCACTGATATATGAACGCTTTCGAAATCATCAAGACCGTCCGCGTGACCGAAAAAGGCACACGCCAGTCCTCGAGCCTGAACCAGTACACCGTCGTCGCTGATCCGCGCGCCAACAAAACGCAGATCCGCCAGGCCGTGCAGGAACTCTTCAAGGTCAAAGTCACGCGCGTCAACACATTAAACGTGCGCGGTAAACCGCGTCGTCAACGCCAACCGGCCGCCGGTTGGACGAATGCCTGGAAAAAAGCCATCGTCACGCTCAAAGACGGCGACAAGATCGTTTTGACCTAGTTGTCGTAGCCGCCGAGGTAACGAGGCGGACCGAAATTTTAAAACACGTAAGGACGGCGCAAGCCGTCCTTATTTTTTATATGGCTTGGAGTTGAATGGTGACCTCGAATCCCGGTTTAAGATTCCGGCACGAAACCATGCCGTGACAGGACTCGACGCAAGTCTTCACGATCGCGAGCCCGAGCCCAACTCCCCCGCTCTCGCGATCACGCGCGACTTCCGGTCGGTAAAACGGGTCGAACAATTGCGGAAGGGATTCGTCAGGCACTCCCGGTCCGCAGTCGCGCACGTGAATGTTCACAACATCGTCAGTGCGTTCGGCGGAAATCGTAATCGGACCGCAATGACCTGCGTAACGCACGGCGTTGCGCAAGAGATTGCCGATGGTGCGACCAAGAAGTTCCGGATCAGCGAGCACGCCGATATCTTCCGGCACCTCGATGTTGATTCGTGAACCGTGAACGGAGTCGCGCCTGGCCGCCTGCTCGGCGACCGTTCGGACACGCACCGGCTGCAGTTTAACGGCGGCAGGTTCGAGCGATGCTTTGGAAAATTGCAGCAGTTCATTAACCAGCGCCGACATTTGTTGCACCTCTTCGCGCAACTCGTCGATGCGCTCTTTGTCTTGCGCGTGCGCCGTTCCTTCAAGAATTCCCAAGTGAAGCTGGATTCGCGCAATCGGCGAACAAAGTTCATGCGCAGTATCGCCAAGGAAACGTTTTTGGCCGCTGACCAAACCTTTCAAACGAACGGCCATGGCATTGATTGCTTCGCCGAGACGTCCGAGTTCATCGCGACGCTGGTCCGCGACGCGCGCATCAAAATCTCCCGCGGCGATCGACTGGGTCGCCTTCGTCATTTTTGAAACGGAACTCGTCACGCTGCGAATGAGCGGAAACCAGAACAGCGCCGAGATCACGACGACAATTACACCGGCAAGCGCCCAAGGTCGCATGTCGACGAAGAGCCCGCCCGCCGAAAGCGTGCTCGAAACCGCAATCAGCGTCATCGGTGCAGGCGGCAGATCACGACGGTCAATGCGGGTGCGCAGGCCGGCCCAATATTTTCCATCGGCGTGCGCGAAGAAAATTCCAACCGCGCCGCCGGGCAATCGTCGAGGCATGGGGCCGCGA
Source organism: Verrucomicrobiia bacterium (assembly GCA_025934545.1). GTDB lineage: Bacteria > Verrucomicrobiota > Verrucomicrobiia > Limisphaerales > Palsa-1400 > JAICXV01. The sequence continues at coordinate 1,609 of JAICXV010000269.1, read as the reverse complement.
CCCGGGCCGGCTTCGGGTCGATCTTCGCGATCCGGACCGAACTCATCGCGACCGGGATCATCCGGAGCCATCATCTCCGGCGGGCCGTTGGGACGGCGGGCTGGTTGAGATAGTTGGCTCTGCACTTCTTGCGGCAAAGTGATTTTTTCTCCGGCGACTTGTTTACCGGTGTTTTGAAAGAGCAGAAATTTCACGCCGTAGGCCGCGCTAAAACGTTTAAGGATGTCATCCCATTGCGAACGCGGCGCCGGGCCCAGTTCGGAGATGATCAGTTGTTCAATCGGCCGCAGCCGGTCGTGCACGGTGGTAACAATCGCCGAATTGAGCTGCAGTTTGAAAAAACCGAGAAACCCGACGACGAGAATGAGCAGGTTCAGGAAGAACCAGAGCAGGATTTTCGCGTAGAGGGGAAATCGGACGTTCATTTCAATAGGGCGCGTCGGGGTTAATCAACATATAACCCGCGGCGCGAAGGGTTCGGATATAACGCGGTGTCTTCGGGTCGTCGCCCAGCTTCTTGCGCAGACCGGAAATATGAACGTCAATCGAACGGTCGAACACGTCGTAATTGCGGTCGCGAATTTCTTCCAAAAGTTGTTCGCGCGATTTGACGCGCCCGCGTGCGCGAGCCAGTGAAAGCAACAATCAAATTCAACCGGCGTCAGAACAATCGGTTGTTCGTTCAACAACGCCACGCGCGATCCGGGCACGACCCGCAGCTTGCCGATAACAATATCGGCCTCGGGTGCATCGGTCTTTTTCTTCGCACCGGCGCCGGAAGTGCGCCGCGTTACCGCACGCAAGCGCGCCAGCAATTCGCGAGTTGAAAATGTCTTCGGCAGATAATCGTCCGCGCCAATTTCTAGACCAACGATGCGGTCAGCTTCATCGCCGCGCGCCGTCAACATGAGCACTGGAACATCGGATGTTTTGCGGATCTGTTTGAGCACTTCGAAGCCATCCATGCCCGGCAACATCACGTCGAGAATGAGCGCGGCCCATTGTTGCTGGGTCGCTTGCTCGACGCCGTCGGGCCCCGTGTGAACAAGCGACACTTCGTAGCCGAGCGGCGTGAGATAATCGTGAATCAACTTGGCGAGTTTCTTGTCGTCGTCGATGACGAGAATGCGCTGTTTGCCGGCATCGGCTGAATTGGATGAAGTCGGTTTGAGCATACAGCTATTTACAGGGTAACGGCACCACACGGAAAGTCCGTAACTTTTACATTCCCTTAACAATTTTTCTTCTTACTTGTTCGTTCTTACCTCTTACTTGGAGGGCATGGTCCGCATCGCGACCCTCAAAACTGTCGAGAATTTCAAAAAGCTGCGGCACGAACTGCGCATTACAATCCCGTGCGACGACAAACTCGGCACGCGCGCCGAATCTCCACTCGCACAACCGATCACCACCGTTCACATCAACGGCAAACAAATCGGCAACCGCATTTGCATTCATCCGATGGAAGGCTGGGATGGCACGCGCACCGGCGGCATCACCGACGATGTCGTACGCCGTTGGAAACGGTTTGGAGAAAGCGGCGCAAAATTAATTTTCGGCGGCGAAGCGATGGCGGTTCGTCCCGATGGTCGCGCCAATCCCAATCAAC
>JAICXV010000040.1 GCA_025934545.1 Verrucomicrobiia bacterium | reverse complement strand
CTTTTGCGGGTTTCCCAATTGAAGTGCTCGCGAATGTTTTAAAATCATTATCAATGATTGAATCACCCATGCTTTGACGGCGCGAACGCGTCTCGAAACCGGTCAAAAGCAAATTACGATTCGACTTCGGTATTCCGTAGGGCAACCAAACTTTGTAATCAGCGCCCGTGGACCCGGCATCTGCAAACGGCACAAGTCGAATTGGTAACTCGCCTTTTTCACCGACGACTTTAAAGGACTTTGCTGCTGCCCATGTTTTGAATTTCGTCGGCGCTTCGTCGGCAACGATGCGCAGCTTTTTCGGATCTTTCTCGTTAATTCGGAACTCTTCTAAAGTGTCGGCCGACAAACCAGAAGCGTCCGCATCCGCGGCCAAAACCAACGGGCCGTAAAGCAGAGCAATCTTCCCTTCGTTCTTGTGATCGCCGATCACGATTTGCGGTTCGAGGCTTAAGTGTAATTCAATGCGGTCGCCATCACTCCATTGGCGCTGCAAAGACACATAACCATCGTGGGTTTTTGTTGGAGAAGCATTTTTGCCATTTACGGTGACCGCATGAGTTTTGCACCAGGGCGGTATGCGAAATTTGATTGCCTGCTTATTGCTCGGTGCCTTGGTTACCGCTATCTGAATGTCGCCGTTGTCTGGATATTGCGTTTGAATTTCGAGCGCCATCGAGTCGCCATTTCGCAACGTCATATTTGCCGTTCCAGTTTCGTAGAGATTGATCACCGCGCCATCGTGATCCGTCGTCACCGCAAATGTCGGAATCAACGCAACACCACGCGGGCCGCTCGACAAACAACAATGCCCATCCAGGTTGCTGCTATAAGGTTTATTGCCTTCCATTTGAACGTAGTAACCCCACGCACCACCGTCACAACTTTGCGCCCCCATCAATTGATTCAACACTGTGTGCTCAAGCTGGTCAGCAAAGCGCTTCTCACCGGTGAGCCTCAACAACTGCGCATTGAACTGCAACCACGTAACCGTCACGCACGTTTCGCCGACATTATTCACGTTCGGAAAATCGTGGTCCGCATGAAAGTGCTCGCGATAACTGGACGTGCCTGTGATGTAGAGCCGATTGTCGACGATGTCCTGCCACGCGTTGAGACAAGCTTTGAGAATTTTCGGATCGCCAACGGTGCGGTGATACTCCAGCGCCCCGTTTAAACACGAAAGCATCTCGTAAGCTTTCGCATCGCCGACTTCCTCAACGCTTTTGCCGGCGAGTAAGGTCGACACGACATGCGGTCCGTTCGGCTGTTCCCACGAGCGCAAAATATATTTGCAGAAATCCAGATACCGCTGTTCCCCCGTCATTCGATATAACAAGACCATCGGCTCCAGCACGCTCGTCGGCGCGAGACCCATGTGAAATCCTGCTGGAATAATGTCCTGTTTGCCTGGTTCGTCTCCGAACGTGCGGCAAAGCAAATCCGCCATGCGTCGGCACGTCGGCATTGGTTCCTGGTTGCCTGTGTATCGCATATAAGTGACCAACCCGATCAAATTATATTTGTGCGCCCACACATCCCATTCCTTCCAGCGATTCGTTTCCAGATACGTGCCGAGATATCCATCGGGCAGTTGGCACTTCGCCAACTCACTGGCAACCGAATCCAATTTCTTGCGTAAAACCGGGTCGCCTGTGTTCGCCCAGGCTAAAGTGGCGGCGTGCAGCCATTTTCCGACGTGCTCACCGTCCCAAGTCTGGCGGCCGGGTCGATGGCGATATCCTTCCAATAACCGATCGGTATCCAACTTGGCCAATCGATTGGATTCATTGACCAAGATCCGCGTTCCAATCCAACCCGTGAGATGCACGCGATCGGGGATCTGCATGTCCTGCTCGTCTGCAATCGCGGGCGGAACTTGCTCAGGTACCAGCGAAATGGATGCGCTTGCACTTGGCGTTAGCAAGGCTCCCAGCGCAAGAAACAGCAGGAGGAAATGTTTGCTACGGACAACCAGATTCATGGTGAAGATTATGCGTTCTACCAGTAGCCTTGGTAAGCAACATTTTGAGTGCCGGATTTACTCCAGTGCACGACGTGCGGGTGCATGATCGCCTGCCGATGCCATTCCACTGCGCCGTCGACGCGGCCAAAATTTCCACCTTCCGACCCGATCGTCGGCGGCTCCACCAATTGACCTGGCGCGCTGACACGCGGTCCTGTCGGCGCGTGCGGACAATCCGTCACATTCTGAATCCCGCCCAGGTTGTCGGTTCCTTTCTCAACGATATCCGCCAATAACATGGAGTAAGGCGTCATGTCCGTCGTCCTTTGGGGCGAATCCCACGGCCATGGATTGACTCCATAATTCGTCAATGACCGATCTCGCGTATCGAGCGCGGTTGGAAGCCCCCAACCGCAATAGAATCCGACACGTGTCCCATAAGTTTGTTCCCAAAACCATCCGGCGGTGTTGATTTTATTTGGACAACCCAACCCATTAGTCGCGATTTTTGACGCCTTGTGCATGTAATAATAAGAAGCCGAAGGAAGCCACGATGCGTGATAAACGTTGTCATCGCGCAACGCGATAGGGAAATACATCCGATTATCATCCGCGTAAATCAGGGCCGCTACCGCCATTTGTCGCATGTTCGATTTACACTGCGTGCGACGGCTTTGTTCTTTGGATTTGGCCAGGGCAGGGAGTAGAAGCGACGCCAGAATGGCGATGATGGCGATGACGACGAGAAGTTCGATTAACGTAAAAGCTCGAAGTCTCAGCGTCTTGCATCTAAGGATGTTACGACTCCTGCTGTAAATCATTTTGAGCTTTTTTTAGGTTAAACTGTGAATCGACGCAAACGATTGCGCAAATCGGGCCTTTTGTCAACTCTGACGTCAACTATGTCCCATTTTTAAACCGCCAATTGCCCGTTTCTAAACCCCGCCTCTTGATCCTTCTCTGTTCGTCTTTATGTAAAGTCTTGACGCGATTTGCTTTGAAGCTTTTCTTGCAACATTCGTCTATAATTCAGACCCAATGGTTGCGCGCATTGCTTTCATTTGCATTTTCGGTTTGAGCGTCGTGAGAAATCACGCGGCACCCGTGCCGTCAAAAACGATTGAGTTCAATCGCGACATTCGACCGATCCTTTCCGAAAATTGTTTTCCGTGTCACGGCACCGATTCCGCATCGCGCAAAGGCGGATTGCGCCTCGATCGCTTTGAGGACGCGACTGCGCCCGCCAAAGACGGCAAGATTGCCATCGTTCCTTCGAAGGTAGAAGCAAGCGAATTGGTCCGGCGCGTGAATGCGACGGACGAAGACCAGATGCCTCCGGAAAAAACGCATAAGGTTCTGTCTGCTGCTCAAAAGGAATTGTTGAAGCAATGGGTTGCCGCCGGCGCAAAATATCAACCGCACTGGTCCTACATTGCACCGCAAAAATCTGCCGTACCGGAAGTGAAGGACAAGCGCTGGGTCAAAAATCCAATTGATAACTTCATCCTCGCGCGTTTGGAAAAAGAAAAGCTGAAACCAAATTCGGAAGCAGACCGTCGCACGCTCGCTCGCCGCGTCGCGCTCGATTTGACTGGTCTCCCGCCCAAACCGGCCGATCTAGATGGATTTCTCAAAAACAAATCGTCTGATGCCTACGAGAAATACGTCGACCACTTGCTCTCGCTCCCAAGTTACGGCGAACATCGCGCGCGTTATTGGCTCGATGCCGCGCGTTACGCCGATACGCACGGCATCCACATGGATTTCTATCGCGAAATCTGGTCATATCGCGATTGGGTCATTAACGCGTTCAATAAGAATCAACCGTTTGACCAATTTACTGTCGAACAAATTGCCGGCGACCTATTACCGAATCCAACCCTCGATCAGCAAATCGCCACAGGTTTCAATCGGTGCAACATGACCACGAGCGAGGGCGGCGCCATCGATGAGGAATACCTCGTTCTCTATGCCCGGGACCGAACCGAAACGACTTCGCAAGTATTCATGGGCCTGACCGCCGGTTGTGCGGTATGTCACGACCATAAGTTCGATCGTTTTTCTCAAAAGGATTTCTATTCCCTGAGTGCGTTTTTCAATAACACGACACAGAAAGCGATGGACGGGAACATCCGGAACACGCCGCCGACCATTTTCGTTCCCAAAGCCGAAGACCGCCAACGTTGGGCTGCGTTGAGTAAAGACACAGAAAATGCTGAGGCAAAAGTTAATGAGCATCGCAAGTCAGCCCGCGACGAATTCAATAAGTGGCTTGAGACGGTGAAGCCAGATGTGTTCGCAAAAGATCTACCCACCGACGATCCTGTTTTCCATGCGGCCCTCAGCGAAAATACAAATATCATCACTTATATATATGCAGGGCGCACGAACACGTTGGCTCTCGCCACTAACACCGCGTGGCAGTCCGGTGTTCTTGGCGAAAAAGCTTTTTCGACCAGGAGTGCCAACGTGCCGCGTTTGAAGGAGCCGGGCGACTTTGATAAAGACCAACCCTTCGCGGTCAGCCTGTGGATTTATCCGACGTCACTCGAGGGCACGATCGTTTCCCGCATGGACGATCAGCACGATTTTCGAGGCTGGGATTTTCGTCTGGAAGGCGGACGCCCGTCATCGCACTTGATCCATAAATGGCCCGAGGACGCTTACAAAGTCATCGGCAAGAAAGCGATTCAGAAAGATCGCTGGACGCACCTTTGCATGACTTACGATGGGTCGACGAAAGCCGCAGGCGTGAAGTTCTATATCGACGGCGAGCCGCAGGAAAATGAGGTCGCGGCGGATGCGTTGAAGAGCACATCGCGCACAACCGTTCCGCTTTCCATTGGTCAACGCAATACGACCTCGCCGCTCGAAAAGGCCGGCCTGCAAGACATCCGTTTTTACACGCGCGCGCTAAAGCAGAGCGAAGTCGTGTCTTTGGGGCAGGGGCTTCGCTTGCAACGTTTGTTGACCGTGGCTCCGGACAAACGCAGTAAGAGTGACAAGACTGCTATTTATGACACGTGGCTCACTCAACTCGACCCCAAATACCAGGAGCTAAACCAGGCCGTTGCTAAATTAAAAGCGAGCGAAGAAGAAATTAAAAAACGGGGGACCGAAGCGCACGTGATGCATGAGCGCACTAACGCTCCTGAAGCTTACGTCCTGACCCGCGGAGAATACACGAAGCGCAAAGATCGCGTGACACCGGAGACGCCGTCAGCCCTTCCGCCGATGGCGAAAGATTGGCCGAAAAACCGTCTCGGTCTCGCGAAGTGGCTCGTTGCGCCGGAGAATCCGCTGACCGCGCGTGTTACCGTAAATCGTTTTTGGCAGGAAATATTTGGCACCGGAATTGTTCGGACGGTCGGCGACCTCGGCGTCAGCGGCGAAATGCCATCGCATCCGGAACTTCTCGACTGGCTTGCGGTCGATTTTCGCGAGCACGGTTGGGACGTTAAACGGTTTTTAAAACAAATCGTAATGAGCGCGACTTATCGCCAGTCCGCTGTTGAATCACCCGAAAAACTTTCCAAAGATCCCGACAATCGTCTGCTCGCGCACGGCCCTCGTTTTCGCATGGATGGCGAAATGATCCGCGATTATGCGCTCGCGACGAGTGGCCTGCTCGTTGAAAAAATTGGCGGCCCTAGCGTAAGGCCGTACCAACCCGATGGTGTGTGGGAGGCCGTCGCGATGATCGGCAGCGACACGCGTAATTACAAACGCGATTCCGGCGAAAACCTTTATCGTCGCAGTTTATATACATTCTGGAAGCGGACCGCTCCGCCGGCGTCCATGGAAATCTTCAACGCGCCCAGCCGCGAAACGTGTACGGTTCGACGTGAACGAACGGACACGCCGTTGCAAGCGCTCGCTACATTGGACGACCCACAGTTTGTCGAGGCTGCCCGCAACCTTGCGCAACTCGCGCTCGAGCAATCCAAGCAGGAACACGCCGTAGACTTTATCGCGGAACGTTTGCTGGACCGTTCGTTGAAGCCCGAAGAACGCAAGGTCACTGAATCGATGTGTAAAGATTTATTGGCTCATTATAAATCTGCGCCCAAAGATGCAGAAGCGCTCATCGCCGTCGGCGATTCCAAACCGGATCCGAAAGTGGATAAAACAACGTTGGCAGCCTACACCATGGTCGCAAACGAAATGATGAACCTCGACGAAGTCCTGAACAAATGAACCCGCCAATCCATCCTTTGTTTGAAGACTATGTTCGCTACGAAACGCGCCGCCAATTTTTCCGTCGTGGCGCAAGTTTCATGGGCGCAGCCGCGCTGGGATTGCTCGCTCCGCAATTCGTTTTCGCCGGTGACAAAAAACGATCCGCGCTTTCGCCCATCGGCCCGCACTTCCCGGCAAAAGCCAAACAGGTCATTTACCTTCACATGGTCGGCGGTCCGCCGCAAATGGATCTGTATGACTACAAACCGGTCATGCAGTCGTATTACGACAAGGATTTGCCAGAAACCGTTCGCATGGGCCAACGCCTTACGACGATGACGAGCGGCCAGGCGCGTTTTCCAATCGCGCCATCGAAATACAAATTTCAACAACACGGCAAATCCGGCATGTGGGTGAGTGAACTGCTGCCGTGGACGGCAAAGATGGTTGACGAAATGTGCTTCATCCGATCGATGCACACCGATGCCATCAACCACGAGCCAGCGATTTGCTATATGCAGACCGGCAACCAGATTACTGGCCGGCCCAGTTTTGGTTCGTGGGTTTCGTACGGCCTAGGCTCGATGAACAATAATTTGCCAACGTTCGTCGTTCTCGTGGCTCAACCGAGCAATACCGAGCAAATTCAGGCGATCTCTGGCCGCCTTTGGTCAGCGGGCTGTCTGCCCGGTGAACATGCTGGCGTCTCATTCCGTTCCAGTGGCGATCCAATTTTGTTCGTTAACAATCCGCCGGGCGTGTCGTCCGATGTTCGTCGCAAAACGCTCGACGGCCTCAGGCAACTCAACGAGCTCAACTACAAATTAGTCGGCGACCCTGAAACGCACACACGAATTCAGCAATACGAAATGGCATTCCGCATGCAATCGAGCGTGCCCGAATTGACGAATTTCAAAACCGAACCTGAATCCACGTTCACTCTTTACGGCGACGACGCAAAAAAGCCCGGGACCTTCGCCAACAGCGCCGTCCTGGCTCGTCGCATGGTCGAACGCGGCGTTCGTTTCGTGCAGATCTACCATAACAATTGGGACACACACGCCAATGTCGCCGGTCGGTTGCCGATGCAATGTAAAGACGTCGACCAAGCCTGCTACGGATTGATCCAGGATTTAAAACAACGCGGCCTGCTTGAAAGCACTCTCGTCATTTGGGGCGGCGAATTCGGTCGCACGATTTATTCGCAAGGCGGCCTTAGCAAAGACAACTATGGCCGCGACCATCATCCGCGCTGTTTCACCATGTGGATGGCCGGCGGCGGTTCGCGTCCCGGCACAGTCTTCGGTGAAACCGACGATTTCTCATACAATATCCTCAAAGACCCGGTCAGCGTTCACGACTTCCATGCAACGGTGTTAAAACTGCTGGGCATGGACCACGAACGCTTCACATTCCGTTCGCAGGGTTTGGACGTTCGGCTTAGTGGAGTAGAACCCGCACGAGTCGTTCCGGAACTGATCGCGTAGGGAACTGCGCGCTTGCGCCACGTGCGTTTTTTGTGATATTGGTTTGCGGTTACGTGAAGCCCACGTGGCGGAATTGGCAGACGCGCTAGATTCAGGTTCTAGTGAGTAACATCGTACAGGTTCAAGTCCTGTCGTGGGCACCACCTCTCACCAGTTCACGGCAACACTCATCTTTTTCCCGAACCGATTCGTGTAGAAAAGTTGCTTCTGCATTCGCCCGTATTCGTGGACCATCCGCGTGATCTTCACGTCGTAACAACAGTATTCAGCGATGTCCAATAACTTGCCTTCCTTATACCAATGAATGGCCTGCATGCCTTCGCTGGTTTTTTCGACGCCCAGCGTAGCGTTCGCGATGGAGTCGAGCGACAACCGGTGTTGCAATGTCTTCTGCAAATCCAGCATCAGGTCGAGACTGGGAATTTGTTCGTAATCGAAGAACGGGTTGTGGCCTTGCAGGACAGCGAAATCAAAGCGCTCGCTGTTAAAACCGATGACCAGGTCCGCGCGGCGCAGCTCATCGATCAGTTCGTTGACTTGTCCTTCACCGTAGATTTTGTAATCGCCGCGTGCCGTGCTATAGGTGACGCCGATGCTCATGCGCATGTCGCGAATTTTGTCCCATCCGCCGACTTCGGCTGCTGACTTTTGGGTTTCGATATCGAAGTAAACGATGTTGGTCACGCGCGCCTTTGGTTGTTGCGCGTTTGTAACACTTCGCGGAAACCTGTGCTACAAAATTTTATTAACAAAGTTTTTCCACGCGCGCCTGCGCGTTATAATCCGGCACACCGCCGACCGAATCATAGTTGCCGCGACGGATGATGACGTTGCCTTCGGGCCAGTGCACTTGCAGATTGCCGCGGGCAATCGGCGCAATGAACACGCGACCTTCGTATCTGCCAATGTTGTTCACCAGAGCGATGCGGTCGTTTTGTCGGACGTCGAGCTTTGCTGCATCTTCTGCGCTCATGAAAATCGCATCGCGTTCCGCGCCGGTGATCGAGCATGTTTCGTGGTAAATCAACGTATTGAATTGTTTGCCACGACGTGTGCTGATCTCAAAAACACCAGCGGCTTTTGCAATGTTTGGCAACGAAACGGCTTTAAAGTGCGCTTTGCCGTCGACGGTAGGGAATTTCCAATCCGCGCAAAGATGTCGTCCGGAGTATTGAATCGCGTCGCCTGTTTTGCGCAGCTTCTGGATGCCATCGTAGATTGGAACGATATCCGCAATTTCTTCGCGCATGGCCCAACCAGTTTCGCATTTCAATAGATGCGCGCGCTCCGGATAAACCGCGGCGGCGAGTTCGCGCAGGATCTTCCACTCGGCTTTCGCTTCTCCGACTTGTCTCGGAATTTCGGGGCTAAAAGCGACACGCCGCTCGGTCGTCGTCTCGATGCCGCCATCATCTTGTTCGTAACGCGTCTTGGCAGGCAGCAGAATAACTTCGTCCTTAGGTTCGATCAGCATTTGATCGCAGACGATGATGTCCTGGTGCACACGCATTGGAACATTCGCAAGTGCACGCGTCACATAATTTGGATCCGGCAAAGTGCGAAGGAAATTTCCACCGATAGAATAGAGCAAGTCGAGATCGCCGTTGGCGCACGCATCGACCATTTCAGGACTGGTCATGCCCTGCCAATCGGGAATGCCGGGCCCGGGCTCTTTCTCGAGCACGTTGATGTGCGCCATCGCACCGAGCAGATTACGCTGCAGGGTGTTGCGGAACCCGTTGGTGACGGCCAGGGCGATTACCAGGGCCATCACGCCGGCCGCCACCCCGAGCACCGAGATCGCGGTGATGACCGAGATCACCTTCTCCTTGCGGTGCGACCGCAAATAGCGGCGCGCAATGAACAGCTCAAAGTT
>JAICXV010000707.1 GCA_025934545.1 Verrucomicrobiia bacterium | reverse complement strand
TGAGCAATTGTTGTTTGCATGTGGACAATTAAAGACCAGTCCGCAATTTTCGCCTATTGGGAGGGGTGCCAAATGCAATGTGTGGCTGTGAATTATCGCATCTAAGGAAATTCCTTAGATGCCAATGCCGAGCGACGGAAGGTCAGAACACCTCGGCTTTCAACCCAATCGCTTTGATGCGGTGGCGGATTGCAGAGAGGAATTTCAAGGGCAAATGGCCGCAACCGCCGTGGAAAACAGGGCGGGTCGCGGAATAGATCTGGACGAGCGAAATCCGCGCGCCCCCGTTTTTTAGTTCCTGGAGTCGGTTAATGTACTCGTCGATTTCCGCGACGGGCGGTTCGTCGTTGTCGATCCGCGTGAACAGACTTTGGATGACAACCGGTCGCTGATGCGCCACGAGCAGAATGTTGGACATGACTTTCTCGAGTGAAACTTCACTGCGATTGATTTTATCCATGTACTCCTGGGTCCCGACATCAAGCTTGACCCAGACTTCGTCCTCGGGCGTGAAAAACTTTAAGCTCTGCTGAACAGGTGGCAGATCAATTCCGGTGGCATTGGTGATCAAAACCAATTTGAAAAATCCAAATGGCTTGCGCGCGCGCACATGAATGACAGCCTCGACGGCCTCGGCGAAGTTCGGACAAAAGGTTGGTTCACCATCACCGCTCAAGGCAACGTGGCGTAACTGCAGCAGTTCGTTGCTGACGGAGCGATAGGCGCATCGTTCGCGAATCAGCGCCGATTCGACGAGCAGCAACGTTTTTTCCAACTCAGTCGCCATAACAGCAACATCGAGGTCGCGCTCCGGCGCCACTTGCTGGCGATCGACCTCGCAATAAACGCAGTCAAAATTGCAATGTTTGTCCGGATTCATGTTGATACCGATGGACAGGCCGCGAGCGCGCGGCGAGATCACGGTATAGACGAAGCGGTTGTCGAGGAAATCGCGCGGGCAACCGAATGCGGTTGCGAGTTGTGGACGCACGAGGACCGGACATTCAAGGGTGCATGCTTTACCACTCATATAATCGCGACGAATTCATGTTCTTCCTGGCGGACGGTGAGCACGGGACAAGGCGCGTTGCGGACGACATGTTCGGCCGTGCTGCCACAGATGACGTGTTTCAAACCTGTATAACCGTGAGTAGCGATGATGATCAGGTCGGCATGCAGGTCTCGCGCGGCTTCGACAATCTCGGGCCCGGGCCGGCCGCTAACGATCAGGCTGTTGGTTTTGATGGAGGACGGCACCTCGCGGGCGAGGAGCTCTTTAAGTTTTTTCTTACCGCCGGTGCGGAGTTCGTTTTCGATCCGCTCGTATTGAGTGAGGCCGTACGGATCAACCGCGTAGTAGGGAGCAACGATGTGAATGAACGTGATGGTTGCACCGAATTGGCGCGCGAACGGCAATGCGTAAGTCAGCGCTTTTTTCGAGCAGTTCGAAAAATCAATCGGCACGAGGATATTCTTCAAATGGAGCAACGACGCATCAGCTTTGGTGGGGAGCGGTTCGTCGCGTTCGGCCAGGTCGATGACGACCTGCCTATTCCCTGGAAGCGGTGTTACTTTCATGCGCTGAACCTAATTTGTTCGGCTAACCGCAACTACACCCCCCTTGTGATTTCCTGCGCGTTTTTTGCATAGTGGGAAACAGGTTTTGTACGCTGTGGCCGCGAAACAACAAAAACGGAATAGTTTTCGCCAAAAAACGACGAGCGCGTGGCCAGCCTTTTGGCGAAGCTGATGGCGTGAAAGCAAAGCAAATCTTTTTGGCCCTTTCGGCAGTTTTTATAACCATTGGGGTCGCCGGCGGTGGAAATATTTACCTGGATGTCGGTCTGCCAATTGGCGTCATCTTCTTCGGCTTATCGCTCATTGCGACGGTGATGGAAAAGGAATCCAAACTTTATGACGAGCAACTGGCCGTGCAAAGGCCTGCACGCCGGAAGGCGAAACAATCTGCAAGGGAGGTGGCTGCAAATACTCCAGCTCTTACCCCCGCTCATACCCACTGAGCATGCTGGAACCCGGCGTTAACCCGCCGGTATCACGATAGGCAACGACCGCCCCGACAGTTAGATGTCGGGGTGTTGCTTGTACGGCGGGCGAGGGGAAACAAAAC
>JAICXV010000283.1 GCA_025934545.1 Verrucomicrobiia bacterium | reverse complement strand
TCTTTTGGTAGACGACGTGGAATTCGTAAGCGTCGTAAGCGGTCAGGACATCGTTTTGCAGATTCCAAAACTGCGCGAGGATCCAACGGTCGAGGCCCGTGAGTTTTTCGTCGGGCACAGTGTGTTTTGCTGGATCGAAATCGTAGAGATTCGAAAGCTGGTAACGCAATGTGTTGCGCAGGTTGCGATAGGTTTCGCTGACTTTGGCGATGCGTTCGTCGCTGACGACGATGTCGTTGCGATAATCTTGCGAGGCGACCCACAAGCGGACGATATCAGCGCCGTATTTGTTAACGTAGGCTTCCGCAGTTTGTGGTTTTTCGTAGGCGCCTGCTCCTTGTTTGCTCTTGGAAATTTTTTCACGATCGGCGTCGACCATGAAGCCGTGGGTGAGAACAGTCTTGAATGGGGCGACGCCGTTGCCGGCGAGTGAAAGCAGCAGAGACGATTGGAACCAGCCGCGGTGTTGGTCAGAGCCTTCGAGATAGACGTCGGCTTGCCACTGCGAAACTCCAGTTGATTTATGTTGGAGTTCAGGACGTCGCATCAATACGGAACGGGACGACGAACCGGAATCGATCCAGACGTCGAGAGTGTCATTTGATTTTGCAGTTGGCTCGGCACCTTTCCAGTTTGCCGGCTTCACCAGCGCCCACAGTTCAGCGACGGATTTTTCGAACCAGACGTTTGAACCGTGTTGTTCGATGAGCTTCGCGGTGTTGCGGACGATTTCGGCGTCGAGGCTAGGGTTGCCTTTGTCGTCGTAAAACGCGGGGATGGGCACGCCCCAAGTGCGTTGGCGGGAGATGCACCAGTCGGGACGCGATTCGACCGCGCCTTTGATGCGGTTGACGCCCCATTCGGGAACCCATTTGACGCGGTCGATTTCTTCGAGCGCGACCTGGCGAAATGTTTTGCCTTCGACTTTGTTATCGATGGCGACGAACCATTGGTCCATCGCGCGGAAGATGATCGGCGTTTTGCTGCGCCAGCAGAATGGATAGCTGTGATGATAATTTTCCTGATGGAGCAAGGCATGACGAAGTCGAAGTTCGTGCAGGACGGCTTCGTTGGCGTCGCTTTTGCCGTGTTTTTCTAAAATGGATTTGCCAACCAATTCCGCAGGCATCTGTTGTTCGCGCGGAAGGTCGGGGGTATAGGCAAGCGCTCCGTCGTCGTCGACGGGTGAATAGATCGGCAGATTATTTTGGCGACCGAGATTGTAGTCGTCCAAGCCATGGCCCGGCGCGATGTGCACGAAGCCGGTACCGGTTGAACTTTCAACGAAATTGGCGGCAAACAATTTGCCCGTGCGATTGCAAAACGGGTGTTGGTATTGCAACGACGCGAGTTCGGACCCAAGAGCTTTGCGAATGACTTGGTGGTCGTCCCATTTCGCTTTTTCGGCGACGGGGCCGAGCAAAAGCGACAGCACCCAATATTTTTCCTGGCCGACCTGAACCAAATAATATTCGAGCGTGGCGTTGAAGGCGACCGCCAGGTTAGCCGGAAGCGTCCAGGGAGTCGTTGTCCAGATGAGGATGAAAGTATTTGGTTCACCGACAACGGGAAATTTTACGTAGATGCTTTGGCTGACGTGATCGTGGTATTCGACTTCGGCTTCCGCCAAAGCGGTGCGGCAAGGGATACTCCAATAAACCGGCTTTTTGCCGCGATAAACGAACCCTTTTTCAACGATGTCAGCGAACAGACGCAGCTCGTCGGCTTCGTATTCTTTATTCAGCGTGAGGTATGGATTTTCCCAATCGCCCAAAACGCCGAGGCGTTTGAATTGAGTGCGTTGGGTGTCAATGAATTTGCGGGCGTAGGCGTCGCACGCTTTCCGGACGGTGGCGGCGTCGGTGGCTTTGTCCCCTGCTTTGCGCATTTCCTGCGTCACTTTGAATTCGATCGGCAAACCGTGACAATCCCAACCGGGAATGTAGGGCGCGTTTTTGCCGCGCAAGGTTTGATATTTAATGATGATGTCTTTGAGAATCTTGTTGAGCGCGGTGCCGATGTGGACGTCGCCATTGGCAAACGGCGGGCCGTCGTGCAGCACGAATTTTTCCGCAGAAACGCGCGCATCCTGAATTTTTTTGTAAAGGTTCGCCGCTTCCCATTTTTGGAGGCGTTGCGGTTCGCGCTGGATCAAATCGGCTTTCATCGGAAAACCGGTTTGCGGCAGGTTCAATGTTGTTTTGTAGTCCATCGACAAAGGAGCGAAAACGTACCAGTCGTGCGAAGGGGTGTCAATGTGGCGCACACTGTGTCAGCAGTTGAACACAAATGAATTTTATCCAACGCCGACGCGTTTCCGTTTGACTTCCAAAGCCCTCGCGGAAAACTGGCGGCGTGAACGAGCATCATCGCCATTCATTGACTTCGCGGATTTTAAAGCCATTTACGGAATTGTTCGGGTTAAGCCGCGGTATTGCAGCGGCGACGGTGGCGATCATCGCCGTCATTGTGCTCATCGCGGTCTGGTACTTCGTCCATCTCGCTCCTCCGAAAACGATAACGATCAGCGCGGGCCCAAAAGACAGTATGTTCTGGAGGTATGCGACAAATTATCAATACCGGTTGGCGAGCAACCATATCACGGTCCAGATTTTAACGTCGCAAGGCTCGCAGGAAAATTTGCAACGTTTGAGTGACACTAACTCCGGTGTTGATCTGGCGTTCGTCCAAAGCGGGATATCGACGAGCGCGCCCGAGCACGTTGTGTCACTGGGCAGCGTGGCCTATCAACCATTGCTTATTTTTTATCGTGCGGAAACAAACCAGAACTTTCTGACACAGTTCAAAGGCAAACGTCTGGAACTGGGCGCGCCCGGCAGCGGAACCAGAATTCTGGCGACGAGCCTTTTGTCGAGCAACGGGATTACGGCACAAAACACAACTTTTTTGGGTGCTGACCCTGGCAAAGCGGCGAACGACCTGATCGCCGGAACTGCCGATGCCGTTTTTCTAACCGGCGATTCCGCGCCGGTGCAAGTGATGACAAATCTTTTGCGCAAGCCCGACATTCGTCTGTTCAATTTCGCGCAGGCGGATGCATATGTGCGACGGATCACGTATCTGAACAGAATCGAATTTCCCATGGGATCACTCGATTTCGCGGCGAACCTCCCGCACGAAGATGTCTTTCTGGTTGCGCCGACGGTCGAGTTGTTGGGACGCGACAAACTGCATCCGGCGTTGGTCGACCTGGTGATCGAGGAAGGAAAAAATGTGCATGGCAAAGCCTC
Organism: Verrucomicrobiia bacterium; assembly: GCA_025934545.1. Taxonomy (GTDB): domain Bacteria; phylum Verrucomicrobiota; class Verrucomicrobiia; order Limisphaerales; family Palsa-1400; genus JAICXV01. The sequence goes on along the minus strand of JAICXV010000283.1, from coordinate 1,480 downwards.
GTTGCTTGCGCACAAGGGAGAATTTCCCAAAGAGCTGGAGGTCGATGTGAAGCTCAGCAACGAAGCGCGACGCTATTATAATCGCGGCGGAAAAAGTTTAACATATAATTATCTCCCGTTCTGGCTGGCCAACGTTGTCAACCGCATCCTGCTCGTGTTTGTGCCGGCGATCGTGGTTTTGATTCCAGCGTTGCGTGTGATACCCAAACTTCTGCAATGGCGAACAAAGTTGAAGTTGTACCGTTGGTATCGCGCGTTGCTGGCAGTTGAACAAGAATTGATTGCGCCAGAGGGTCCGCGCCATCCCGAGCAGCTTTTAAAGCGGCTCGACGAAATCGATGGGCACGTGAGCAAGTTAAAAGTGCCGGCATCGTTCGCCGACCAGTATTACACCTTGCGCGGGAATATTAATTTCGTGCGCAGGTTATTGACCGAACGCACCACCTGATGGAACGATTCGTGAGCATTGTGGGAATTGCAGGGATCCTCGCGATTTGTTTTGCGTTTTCAACCAATCGCAAAGCCATTCGCTGGAAAACAGTCGCGTGGGGCATCGGGTTGCAGTTTGTTTTCGCGATATTGGTTCTACGCTGGCAAACCGGCGAACACTTCATGTCAGCGGCGGGCGACGTCGTGAATAAGCTGCTCGGATATGCGAATGTCGGCGCATCATTCGTCTTTGGAAGTCTGGCTGATCCGGCGGGAAAAATCGGTTTCGTCTTCGCGTTTTACGTATTGCCCACCATCATCTTTATCGCGGCATTTTTTGCCGTCCTCTATCATTTCGGTATCATGCAGGCGATCATTCGCGGAGCGGCCTGGGCGATGGTGCGCCTGATGAATGTCAGTGGTGCGGAATCTTTGAGCGTCGCCGCAAGCACATTCATGGGACAAACCGAAGCGCCGCTGACCATTCGTCCGTTCATTGCCAGGCTGACGCAATCGGAACTACTGACGATTATGGTTTCCGGCATGGCGCATATTAGCGCGGGAATCCTGATCGCCTACACATCGCTAGGCGTCGAAGCCAAACATTTGCTGGCAGCGATGATCATGGCCGCGCCGGCAACGTTTCTTGTTTCGAAAATCCTCATTCCCGAAACGGAAGAACCGGTCAGCGGTCGAAAGGTCCATTTGGAAGAAGGCGAAGAAACCAAAGGCGGCAACGTCTTGAGCGCAGTCGCTCGCGGAACATCCGATGGGTTAAGTTTGGCGATTAATGTCGCCGCGATGTTGATTGCGTTCCTCGCCTTGATCGCATTGGTCAACGGGATGATGGGATGGGTTCATGGCTGGGCGAATTGGTTTCCAAAAGACTTACAAGTTGTGCTGGGATGGATTTTTGCGCCGATTGCCTGGCTGATTGGTGTGCCGTGGAAAGATGCCAGTCACGTCGGTTCGCTGCTCGGCATACGGATGGTTGGCAACGAATTGATTGCCTACGGACAACTTGGCCCCATGCACAGCACGATTGACCCGC
>JAICXV010000265.1 GCA_025934545.1 Verrucomicrobiia bacterium | reverse complement strand
GGTTAGCGCCGCTGGGCGGGTTTATCGCATACCACAACGACACAGAAGGTTGATTTCCGGCAGGATTGGTGACCGAGCCATAACGCGTTAGCGCGAGGGTGCTGCTGCCAGTCGTTGTAACGCTTGTCGGCAATACGCCGTTCATCGAAGACACGCTTACGAGCATCAACCGGCCAATGCCCGAACCAACCGTCACCGAGTTTGTAACTTTGGTTGCGGCAGCGCTGGAAAACACAACGTTAGTTGCATCCAACGACAATGTAGCTGCTGCACCGGAACCAATGTTAACGCTTGTGCGCGTCGTGCTAAAGTTGTTCGCGACCGGATCAATACGGTTCAAGTCTTGCGTCCCGGCGCCTGCTCCGTTAGCGCTCAAGTATAAAACCTTGTTCGCGGGCTGACCAATGACTACAGCCGTGTTGGTAGCGCTGTTGCGATAGATTGGGTCGGTGAACAAGACCTGCAATGTGTCACCACTGTGGACGTTGAGAGTGCCGTCTAGTGATGACGCGCCGCCGGAAGCGGACGTTGCAACACCGGTTGAATCAAAAAATACGCCAGTGTTGGTTCCTGTTTCCGTCAAGGTCAATGTTTCAAAATCATCATGCGTGCTGTTGGTGATGACGACGGTCAGCGTATCGATTCCGTTGGGGGTAACGTTGCCGCCATTATCGAACAACTTAACAAAAATCGTATCACCAATCGTATAGGACGAAACGGTGTTGCCACCCGCATCGGTAAAATTGACGGTGCTCGTATTAGAGGAGGTGCTGACGGCGTTTTGCGCCTGGACGGAGGTCCCAGCAATTCCAACGACGTTCGTGATGTTGCCGTCCGCAATGATGTTAACGCGGTATTTGAAGATGCTCGTTCCGCTGCGCAGGATCACGGGAATCGTGAACCCCGGGCTGTCCAACGGGAAAGCGGTGCCTGTCGTGTCGTCACTAATCGATACACCATTCAAGGTCGTGCTGTTGCTGACGTAGGTGACGAGGTTCGTCGGCGGCAAATCCAAAACAACAACATTGCCCAGCGGCAACAGGCCTTTGTTATCGATCTGGACGGTATACTCCAATGTGTCTCCAATGCTGACTCCAGGGGAGCCGGTATCAACCGCGATCATCGAGCTCTTCCTGAGGATCGGTGTCGGGAACGGCAAGACAACTGTGCCGGCATCGATGTAAGGATTGCCGGGCGCGGCAACGTCCGCATCTTCACCCCAGGCTGCGGAAATGAGAGTGCCGTCCAGCGTATAAACGCGCATGGCTGTCTGATTTTTGCTTGGATCGAAAATCTTGATCGATTGCAGAGGAGCGACATCAAAATTGGCGTCGTACTTGTTGCCTTTCGGATCCGTTAGGGGTCCGAGATGATCTCCCTTGTAATCAACATAAATGCGCGTGGCTCCGAGCGCGGTTACCCAAACCGGGCTGCCGTCGACGGTGCCGCTGCTGCTTCCAGGAGCCCAGCCAACGTCGGCTTCGGTGGTTAATCCTTCTTTGGGCAAGAGGCTAAATCCCCAGTTGAACGAGGTGTCATTGTTGTTGTTCGCTGCAACCGTGCTCAAAGCATAAAATTTCGCACCGGAGGCCGCGACGAAACTCGCGCCGGATTTTTGGGGCATTTGGAAGCGAAAAGCGCTGTTGGGCGGAACGGTGACACTTCCGCCTCCTACGATTGAACCGGTGGTCACAACGATGTTGGTCGGATTTGGATTGTAGAGGTAAACGAACGTCGGCTGCGATCCGTTGGCGGCCGAGCCGACGGGCGTGAAGTACGAGGAACTCCACTGTTCAACGGGGGTTAACGTGAACCAATCAGCCGCGAATTGAGCGCCAGTATCGCCGATGACCAAGTCGGTTTGAACGGGCTTGCTCGCAACGACGCTTGCGCCGGTTTTGATGCCGCCGTTGACGAGGTAGGACTCGCCCTGGTTAAGCACGATAGTTGTTGGGGCACCCGGGCCAGAGCCATCCGGATCAATCGTCACGGACGTTCCATTTTCTGCAGCCATCACAAACAAACCGACGTATTTGAACAAATTGTTCGTCAAATCCTGCCCGACCGGACTGATGTAGTTGGTGCCGTAATCAATCGTGGATAAAACGCTGACCGATCCAGCGAAGACTGGTCCCTGGGGGGCAGGCCAGCCGGCGTGGGTAACGACCAATGCTTTGGTACCGCCAATTCGATCGCGTGCGTCAAATAGCAAAGTCGAAGGGTTGCGAGGCAAGGCCACGTTGTTCGAAAGCGTAATGACCGTGCCGGCGGGTAAACCCACCGGATCGTGGGCAAAGCCAGGGGGAATACCATTGGCATCGTTGCCGTCACCCCAAATCTGGGTTGAGGCTTGCGTTGGATGGGCCAGATCGGTTTCGTATCCGTCTTCCCATTGGTCGTAAACGATGACGGTGCCGTCGCCCGTCACGACGACGGAATAGATAGAGGTTTGCGCTGGGCCAGTTCCGGGGACGATGGTGGTGAGCGCGGTATTAATCTGCTGTTCGGGCATCGGCAGGTAAAATTCCTGCACGAGATTAATGGCGCGCGCGCTAACGAGCGCGAAGCAACAAAATGCCGCCGCCACGATCAGACGTGAACACAGGTTTAGTGAACCTCTTGCTTGTATTTTCATTTGGAAAGGCTTGTAGCATCATGAGATTCACCAAAAATGTTGGCTCCTCCCGGACAAATGTGCTGTTCGTAAAGATCGTAAGAATGACCCACGCGCAGACGCTGGTTCGGCAGAAGAGTGTTTTGCGGTTCGTGGGATGCGACAAACGCGCGCGTTGCAGAGAGTTGACCGGAAAAAAGGGAAAGCGTTGGCAGGGCAAAGCCAGCCAACATACAGCGCCCAACGCTGAACGCGTTGAGGCGTTTGCTGAGCAAACTGCGGCAACTATAGGGATTACCCTTAGTTCCGCGGCGCACATATTTCTTCCTCTTAATCACGGAAATCGTCATAAAGCAATTTCCTAGCCAACCATTTCGTGCGAATCTCCCTCATAATCAGCATTGAACATCGGAAGGGGTTGTGGTGTCGTGTTTCTAGAATGCATGTGCCAAAACAGGCCGTCCGCCTCTTTGCCGTGTTGGTTGTCGGCAATTGCCTGCCCTTTGTCCACGCCGCGCCCGATTCGGCCCGGACGACGGAACCAACTGATATCCGGCGCGATGCGACCGTCCGCGCTGTCGAAGAAGTCATGCCATCGGTCGTAAATATCCGCACCGAAAGCTATGTCCAGGTGGCCGACCGCTATGACACGGGATTTTTCAGTTTTTACGGGCAACCGCGGGTTGAGACGCAGCAGGCGCTCGGTTCGGGAGTCATTATTGATGAGGACGGTTATCTGTTATCGAACCTGCATGTGGTCAAGCGCGCCGGCGGCCCGACTGCCAGCCGCGTCCAGGTGAAGCTTTCCAAGGAAGCCGGTGGAGAAGTCTACGATGTTCAGCCGGTCTTTTTCGCGCGTGAAGATAAGGATGTCGCCTTGCTGAAAATCATTCCAAAAAAGAAGGGTGAAAAGTTTAAAGCAATAAAGCTCGCCAAGGACGACGATGAGTATTTGGGTGAAACGGTCATCGCCATGGGTAACCCGTTCGGCCTCGAAGGATCGGTCAGCCAGGGGATTCTTAGCTCCAAACAGCGCGGAATGGCTAAAGAAGGCGAAACCCTGAATATAGAAAATTGGCTGCAAACCGATGCGTCTATCAATCCGGGCAACAGCGGCGGGCCGTTGATCAATGTGCGGGGTGAGTTGATAGGGCTGAACGTGGCCATCTATCAGGAGAGCAAGGGAAGTCCTGTCGGCTTTGCCATTCCGATTCGAGAAGTTCGCCTCGCCATCACCGAGCTTTTTAAACCGGAAACAGTCGCCACCAATCCGCGATGGTTTGGCGTGCGCATCAGCGGAGGTGGTGCGCGTCTCATCGTGGCAAGCGTCGACGGGAGCAGCCCGGCGGATAAAGCGGGGTTGAAACCGGGCGACATCATCGTCGCCTTCGACGGTAAAAAGCCGAAGAATTTCATGGAACTGACGAAGTGGATGCGCGATTCGGTGAGAGACGATTTCACGCTGTCGATCGACCGCGGCGGCGAACAGCAGACGATCAAAGTCAAAATGATCAAGTTCACGGATCTGCTGCGACAAAAACTCGGCATGGACTTGCAGGAGTTTACCGAAGAGCTGGCTAAAAGTTTTTCAACCGCCAATTTGCGAATCGGTCGCGACACCGGCCTGGCGGTGACACGGGTCGAACCGGGCGGACCGGCGGAAAAAGCGCATTTGCGCAGTTCGCAAATCGTGCTTCAAGTGGACGGCCAGCCGGTGGACAGTTTGTTTCGGTTATTTGAACTGATCGCCCAACGCAAGAGCGGCGAGGAGATACAGTTGCTGGTGCTGGTCCCGGAAATGGATGGTAATGAAATTTTAGGCTATCGCCGGGGTGTGACGATGCTTAAACTGCGCTAGGAGTTCGAAGTTAAAAAGAAGTTCAGGGTTTGCATTCGCGTTTTCGTTTCTTAACTTCTAACTTCTAGTCCTAACTTCAGATTGATGATGATTGAGGTCTCAAACCTGACTAAACGCTACGGCAAGACCGCAGCCATCGGTGATTTGTCTTTCACCGTCGGCCGCGGCGAAGTAGTCGGGTTGCTCGGACCCAATGGCGCTGGCAAAACCACGACCATGCGCATTCTGACGTGCTTCATGCCCGCGACCTCGGGCTCCGCGCGCGTCGCGGGCTTCGATGTCTTCACCCAATCGCGTGAAGTGCGCCGGCGCATTGGTTACATGCCCGAAAACAATCCGTTGCACGACGACATGCGCGTGCGCGAATATTTGAAATTCCGCTCGCGCGTCAAAGGACTTGGCGCGAGAAAATCGCGCG
>JAICXV010000223.1 GCA_025934545.1 Verrucomicrobiia bacterium | reverse complement strand
GTCCGATGCCGCGCCAGTCGCACTCGCTTCGGCGACTTCTTTGGCTAGATCACCGTCCGAGCCAAGCTCCTTCAAAATATCCGAAACACTGTCCTGCGCGTCGCCGTAAACACGGCTGATGGCTTTTTCGATTTCTTTCGGATGCGCGACGACCGGAATGATGTCCTTGCGGACGACGAACGCCAGTTCGTCGGCAGTCGCCGGGTTCAACGGATCGGCAAAAGCAACCTGCACCGTCGAATCAAACGCCGCCACCGGGATGCAGCGATACATGCGCGCCGCGTCCGCCGGAACTGTTTTGACCACGTCCTCCGGAATTTCGGCAATCGTCACCACCTCCGTGCCGAGATGATTGGCGATGATCTGCAATTGCATGTCCTGGTCGAGCAAGCCGAAATCGGCGAGGATTTCGTTGATGGGCTTGCCGCTGCGCAAATGTTCCTGTGTCACCTCTTCCAATTGCAAATCGTCGAGCAAGCCTTGCGACTTGATCAAATCGAGCAATGGACTGGAAACTTGGTCGGCCATATTACGATGCTTGCTTGCGCGCAGCTTCTTCCGCTTGCGCCGCTTCCCATTCGGCCAGCTTCTGGATAACCGTCGCGGGATCCTGTGATTTATTGATCACTTCTTCGCGAGCGATCATGCCGGCTTGATATTTTTCCATCAAAAATCCGTCGAGCGTCACCATGCCGTATTTTGCGCCGGTCTGAATGTCCGAGTTAATACGGAACGTTTTGTTATCGCGGATGAGCGCCGCGATCGCCGGCGTGTTAATCATAATTTCGTAAACCGCCACGCGCCCCGGTTTGTCGACGCGCGGCAGGAGCAACTGCGAAATGACCGCTTGTAACACCGTCGAAAGCTGAATGCGGATGGTTTCCTGTTGATTCATCGGGAACGCGTTCACAAGACGGTCAATCGTCTTCGCGGCGCCGGTCGTGTGCAACGTGCCGAAGACAAGGTGACCGGTTTCCGCAGCGGTAATGGCTGCTTCCATCGTTTCAAGGTCGCGCAATTCGCCGACCAGAATCACGTCCGGATCCTGGCGCAACGCGCGGCGCAACGCTTCCGCGAACGTCGGCACATCCACGTGCACTTCGCGCTGAGTGACCACCGCTTTCTTGTGCGTGTGATAATATTCGATCGGGTCCTCGATGGTAATGATATGCGCATCATCACGCTCCTGGTTGATGATGTTGATCATCGACGCCAAACTCGTCGTCTTACCGGAACCCGTCGGGCCGGTAACGAGAATGAGACCGCGCGGTTTGTTGAGAAGAGTCTTGATCGTGTTTTGCGGGAGGCCGATCTGTTCGAGCGTAAGCAGTTTGTTTGGGATCTGCCGCAAGACGAGGCCGAAATTTCCTTTTTCTTTAAAAACGCTGACACGAAAGCGGGCCAGTTCACCGAATGCAAAACCAAAGTCCGCGCCGCCTTTTTCACGCGTCTGCTGCACGTGATCTTCCGAAGTGATGCTGCGCATCAATTCTTCGGTATCTTCGGCGCTCAACGGCGGGCCGTCGACGCGGTGGAGAATACCGTGAACGCGGATGACCGGTGGAACGCCGACGCGAATGTGCAAGTCCGATGATCCTTCCGAAACCACCAACTGCAACAAATCTGACATTGAGTAAGACATAAATTCTCTTTTGTTTAATCGGCGTCCCCGGTCGTCGCGCGAACCACTTCATCCGCTGTCGTCAAGCCAGCCAGCACCTTTCTCGTGCCGTCTTCACGGAGCGTGCGCATGCCCATTTCGCGAGCGCGTGTGCGCAACGTCGAACTGGGGACGCGATCATAAATGAGTTTTCGCGCTTCGTCATCAATCACAAAAATTTCAAAGATTCCCATCCGACCGCGATGCCCGGTCTTGTTGCATTCGATGCAGCCTTTGCCTTTCCTCGTTTTGGCACTCGCGAGTTTCGACGCGTCCAGACCCAGTGCTTTGATTTCCGAATCGGTCAATGGCATCGGTTGCGCGCACTTTTTGCAAATTTTGCGCACGAGACGTTGTGCCATGAGAGCGCGAGTGGACGATGCCACCAAAAACGGTTTCACGCCGATATCGATCAAACGGGTGACTGCGCCGGGAGCGTCATTGGTGTGAAGCGTCGAAAAAACCAAGTGACCGGTCAGAGACGCGTTGATGGCGATGCTCGCCGTTTCAAGGTCACGAATTTCACCCAGCATGATTACGTTCGGCGCCTGACGCAGCATTGAGCGCAGCGCCGCCGCGAACGTCAGCCCGACCGTTTCACTGACCTGCACCTGGTTGATGCCTGCCAGCAAATATTCAACGGGGTCTTCGACTGTAATGATTTTGCGGTCGGGGCGATTAATAAAATTCAGACATGAATAGAGCGTCGTCGTTTTTCCCGAACCGGTCGGGCCGGTGACGAGCAGAATACCGTCCGGCAAACCAATCAGGCGTTCAAACGTCTGTTGATCGTCCGTTAAAAATCCCAATTCCGGCAAGCCAAGGCGCAGACCTTCCTTGTCCAAAATACGCATGACGATGCTTTCGCCGTGATTGGTCGGGATGCACGACACACGCAAATCGATCATCTTGCCGCCGACTTTCGTCTGGATACGTCCGTCTTGCGGAATGCGGTGTTCGGCAATCGACATATTCGATTGGATCTTCAATCGCGCGACGATCGAAGGTTGCAATCGCTTCGGCGGACTCTTCATCTCATGCATCACACCGTCGATGCGGTAGCGAACACGAAATGTTTTGGCGAGTGGTTCCAGATGAATATCAGAGGCGCGGGCTTTGAAAGCTTCGACGATCAACGTATTGACCAACTTGATGATCGGCGCGTCGGCTTCAACGGTCGTCCCGTCGTCGGCTGTCGCCGCAATTACTTCGACTTCGCTCTCGGTGATTTCCTGGATGATCGTGCCGACTTGGTCGTCTTTTGCGCCGTAATATTTTTCCAGCGCGGCATCGATGTCTTCCGGCAACGCGACGCGCAATTCCAATTCAGCGTTGAGAATGCGTTGCAGGCTATCGATGGTGTCCAGGTCAGATGGATCGGCCAGCGCGATGACAATCGACGTATCCGTTTTCGCAATCGGGATCGAGCGGTAACGCTTGGCCACGTGGCGGGGGACGGCGGCGATGACGTCATCGGTCAATCGCAATTCGCCCAACCGGACAAATTCATAACCGAAGTGGGTCGCTTTCGCCTGCGCGATATCGATGGGGCGAACGAGCTTGCGGGAAATGACAAGATCAAGCAGCGACTCGCCGCTCATCGAGGACTCCTCGCGCAACGGAGCCAGTTTCGCTTCCGTCACCAGCCCCATGTCGCTGAGCAAATCTACTAAATAGTCGTCTTTGTTCGACACAAGAAAGGGGAAATTCTATTAAGTCGCCACACGCTTTGTCCAGCTTCGTCCCAAATTTTGCATGTGTTTTAAGCTTGGTTTCGCGCGGGTGTGTCGCGCAACCAGAGCAATGCTGACGCGCACATCATCACAACGACGACTCCGAAAATCGCCGCGTAGATGGCATACGTCGCGGAAAACAACAGCGTCGCGCCGGCTGCGCTCAGGACCAATTGGCCGGCCCACACGATGCGCGTGGAAATTTTTCGCGCGCGACCGCTCGGCGCAAGCACACTCAGGAGGACGGGGAGGACGAGCGAAGCGAGCAGCAAACTCGCCATGTACCCGGTTTCAAGTAACGTCAGTTCGCGCATAAAAGGGCCTTTGTTTTTGGCGCGTCACTCCGCGCGCCGCTTCGCCCGATTCGATAGAGAGCACTGGGGCAGAAGCTCTGCTTTTTCGAACCTGGTTCCCCACCTCACCTCACGAGTGGTCCCAAATCCGAAAAAATTCTACCCCAGCGCCTCTCTACCTGTTAAGCACTTAGCCTATTTCGTGCCACCGCTGAAACGCCCATTTGAATTCACGATTTCCCTAGGAGAATGGGCAATCTGATTGCGCAGAAATTATTAAAAGTCTGCCAAAAAGTGCAACAATTCCACGCCGCCTGCGTGAAAATCACGCACATTTCTTTCGTAGCGCAGGCGTCCAGTCTGCGAGTGGCGCATCGTCCCGATGCGCGAACAACAGGTGTTTTGCGCCGCTGTTCCAGCCGTTGCTTTTCCGACCGTTTCAGGTTTGATTTACTCATGACCACAAACCAACTGGAGCAACTCCGCCAAATGACCCGCATCGTTGCCGACACTGGAGATTTCGGCGTGATGAAAGAGTATTCGCCCGAAGATGCGACGACTAATCCATCGCTGCTGCTGAAAGCGGCACAGAAGGCCGAATACAAATCGTTGGTTGAACGCGTCATCACCGATGGAAAAAAACAATCTCTTGCGCACGACGCAATTCTCCGGAACTTGCTCGTGCAATTCGGCATCGAAATTTTGAAGATTGTTCCTGGGCGTGTCTCGACCGAGACGAGCGCGAAATTCGCCTTCGACACGGCAAAATTGCTCGAGGAAGCCCGGGCGTTTATCGCGCTTTACGAAAAGCAAGGCATCGATCGCAAACGCATTTTGATCAAACTCGCCACCACTTGGGAAGGCATCGAAGCGGCGCGCACTCTGCAGAAAGAAGGCATCAACTGTAACATGACCCTTCTGTTTTCCATGCCTCAGGCTATCTGCTCTGCTGAAGCTGGCGCAAAACTCATTTCACCGTTCGTCGGACGTATCCTCGATTGGTACAAAAAAAGCACCGGCAAAGATTTCGCGCCATCGGAAGATCCCGGCATCCTTTCTGTGCGCGACATTTACTCCTATTACAAAAAACACGGCTACCGCACCGAAGTGATGGGCGCGAGTTTCCGCAGCAAAGGCGAAGTCCTCGAACTGGCCGGTTGCGATTTGTTGACCATCAGTCCTGAATTATTGGCCGAACTCAAATCCAGCTCCGACCCGGTCGAGCGCAAATTAACCCCCGAGCTCGTCCAACAATGCAAACTGCCCAAGCGCAGCCTCGACGAAAAATCTTTCCGGTGGGAACTGAACGAAAACGCGATGGCCACCGAAAAACTGTCCGAAGGCATCCGCATCTTCGCCGCCGACGCGATTAAGCTCGAGCAGTACATTGCTAAGTTCTAATCCGTTGTTCCACAGCTGAAGCGCGTTGGGCTGCGCACCGGAAATTTACCGACGACTAAGAGTTCGTTGACTGTGCAGTTGAAACTTATCAAACTGCGCCCGATGAAAATTTTCCACGTTGTCTTGTTGAGTGCGGTGGCCTGCACGTTTTCTGCGTGTAATCAGGGCAGTTCGACCGGTGGTGGCGTCGATGCGAAACCAGCGTCC
>JAICXV010000354.1 GCA_025934545.1 Verrucomicrobiia bacterium | reverse complement strand
ATTGGCGACCAGTGAACCTTGCGTGATCGCGTATGGACCGCCCGCGGCACTTTCTCCCGCGGCGCGAGCCAACGCGCCGGACAGAACCGACGCCGCCGTGTCGCTCAACTGCAGGCCGCTGACGTCGAAAGTGAGCAGTGGGTCCGAGGTCCCATAAGTTTTAGTTTGATGCTGAGCTGAAACGCTGAGGACGGCCGGAGTAATCGTGATAGTGAACGTGTTTGACGCCGTCAGATTCGGCACGCCTCCGTCATTAGCGATGACCGTTACGGGAAAAGCCCCGGCCTGACTTAGCGTTCCGGAAAAAGTGCGGGTCGCACTGGAGAAGTTGACGCCTGGCGGCATTCCAGAGGCAGTATAAGTCAGCGTGTTGTTGTCTGGATCAGAAAAAGTGTTGGCGGGGAATTGAAAGTTGAATGGACTCCCATAAACTACAATCGCTGGGTCAGCAATTGGATTTGCCACGATTGGTTTGAGGTTCGTGACTTTGACACTGGCCGACGTCGCATCAACGCTGATCTGCATGCCAATCTCATTCGAAGGATAATTGAACGTCGTGAACGCTCCGGCCCGACTCGACGCCGTTAGAAACGTGAACGTCGCGCCATTGGTCGGCGCAAAGCCGTTTGTCAGAGTAATGTTGAGAGTGCCGCCGAGCGTGGCCACGCCACCGGCGCCTCCGCCCGAAACGGTGATATGGTCAAAATCAATCCCCGGCGAATAGCCACCGAGCGCGATGTTTAAAGTTCCGCCGGAGGTTTGTTGATAGTTGCCACTAATAGCGACTTCGCCAAGTGGAAGCCCGGGACTGAAGACGGATGAGTTGATGACATTCATTGTGTTCGGCACCGTGATGGCGCCGAAGCCCGTTAAAGTGCCGCCGAGAATTTGGATGGGTTGCGCTTGCGCCGACAAAGCGCCGCCGTCCAGAACGGTGAGTCCGGCCGTTTGCTGATTGACGCCGTAACGCAGTGTATTTGTCTGCACCTCGACTGTGCCGGTATTGATGAATTGAAAATCGATCGAGGTCGTGCCCGCGAGAGCAGTGCCGCCGTTTTTTTGGAAAAGACCTTGGTTAACGAAACTCGGCAAAGCTCCAGTGCCGGTATTGATGGCTCCATCAAATGTATTGAGGAACGAGGCTCCAAAGAGATTGCTGATCACTGCGCCATTGGCTCCAACGATATTGCCGGCACTCCAGGTCACAGTGGCAGGATTTATCAGTTTAGTTCCGTTAAGGGTCACATTGCCGTTGATGACAGCTCCTCCACTGGCTGTCACCAGTGCGTTTGTGATAGTGCCGCCGCCGAGCGTCAGCAACCCGCTGACCACCACGGGAGCCGTCCCACCAAGCGTGCCAGCAGATAAATTGACTGCGCCGACCGAGGTGGTGCTGTTGAAAACAAGGGCTCCGCCCGTGCCGCTAACGCTCAGTGTTGCGCCCCTCACATTGCACGCGCTCGCCAGAGTGGCGATTGCGCCACCGCTGATGCTTAATGACGAGCCCGCATCGAACACGGCATTGGCACTGAGAGCTGTCGCATTGCCGCCGGCGGACAATGTTCCTGCGCCCGTGATAAATGTGCCGCTGGACAACGTGTGGTTTCCGCCGCCGAAATTGAGAGTTGCGCCTGGAGCATTGCTGAACGTTCCAGTGTGCGTGCCTCCGAGGTTGAGGCTGAGCGTGGTGGTCAGGACTTGGAGATTGCCGGTGTTATTGAACGGGACCGTCACCGTCGTGCCTGTGGTTCCGGCGGTCAGCCGAAAAAGGCCCGAATTATTAATGGGTGTTGTGGTCGCGCCGGTCAGTCGGCCATCCCCCGTGATGTCGAATGTTCCACCCGCCAGGTTATTGATTGAGTTGTTTGCGGAAATGGTGAGGTTGCCGCCAGCCCAGGTTGCGGCGCCGCTGTTGTTCAAAGTGCGCGACAGCGTCACACCGCCGCTGCCAATGGCAAGTGTTCCACTGTTGCCGATCGTCGTAATTCCCGTGCCACTCATCGTGCCATCGGCGAAATTCAGCGTTCCGTTCACCGTGAGGTTTCCGGCGCCGGTCAAAATACTTTGAGCAACCAAAAAGTTAAGACTGCCATTGGAATTAACTATGCTCGCACCGGCAATTGTCAGAGTCGCACGGTCGATCGCCAGGGTTTGGCCGCCAGTCGCGCCGCCTAACGTAAAGGTCGCCGCAGTGGCGGAGGAACCCGCTGGAACAGTAACTGTGTAAGTGCCAGTGTTAGTGATAAACGCGTTGTCGGCGGCGGTTGGAACTTGTGCGGGACTCCAGTTACCGGCGACGTTCCAATTGCCAGTTTGGCCAATCCAGATGAGATCCGATGCATTAACGGCGGCAGCACTTAGAAGTAAGGTCAGATATACGGACACTGCTTTGAGGTGAACTTTCATAACTATACTAAGGTCAGATGCACGAACAGCCGTTTGAGTTGCACATTAATAATATTTCTTCGGCATTCTTCCCGACAGGCGACCGGGTGCTGGTCGTCGTTTTATTCAGAACGAATTTTTGTTCAGGCTAACAATTGCACTCCTAAAAACGGAAACCGACAACCGGAATTCGTTTACAAGTTTTGTCCGTGCCATCGCAATTTTTACAAGGAGAGTGCGCTTGCCTGCCATGATACGAGATGGGTATGACTCTTTTGTGCAAAAGCGTCGATCCGCCGCGATTTTCTATTCAGCCCTTTTATTGGGTTTGATTTTCCGCTCGGCTGCAACAGGTGTCGCAAGCCCGGATTTCATCGGCAGACAATACTACGTTGATAGTCGCACCGGTTCTGAGAACGCCAACGGGAGCCGCGAACATCCGTGGCAGTCATTGGCTCAGCTTGCAAACATCACGCTCCATCCGGGCGATACGATTTTTCTTGCGGCTGGGTCGCGGTTTGAAGGTGGGTTTGAAATCAATCAATCCGGCATTTCGAATGCGCCGATTGTGATCACCCGCTATGGCGAAGGGCCCGCTCCGCGGTTCATTAATCCACGTTCGGCAACGCTCGATGGAAATGGGGTTCGGGTGAACGGCAATTATGTCATCGTCGATGGATTGTATTTTGAGAAGTGTCCCAGGAACCCTGTTGCAACGGACATTCATTTGCTCGGTGCGGTTTTCCTGACCACGAATGCGAATCATTGCATCGTGCGAAATTGCGAAATGACCCACACCCCCATCGGCATCACCGTGTATGGAGAGCACAATCTGGTCACGAAAAATTATATCCACGATAATAACGGATCCATTCAGCCGCATTGGGGGCCGATCGGCATCGTGGTCTGCGCGTCGAGCAACGAAGTTTCGTATAATAAAATCGTGAATTACTGCGCGCCGAGCGCGGAATACGGACACGACGGCGGCGCCATCGAAATCAACGATCGCGCGTTTCCGAAAGAGCACATCGTCATTCACCACAACTTTTCGCTGGGTAACCAAGGTTTCATGGAATGGGTTGGGCATGTGACACAGGACAATTTTTTAATCCATCATAACGTTTCCATGGATTACCAATCGTTCCTTGGGCTCACTGGGCCTTGCACCAATATTCGTGTGGAAAACAATACTGTCGTGCGCACGCTCGCGCATCGACAGGACGACTCGGAAGACGTCGTGTTTTGGAATTATTTCGACAACACGAACATCAGTTTCGTGAATAATATTTTTGTATATGACGGCACGCGCGTGGAACCAGTGTTCAGTCGCGGCGAGATGAGTCATGGCTACAATCTTTTTTACCGAACCGACGAACGCAAAATTCGCAAGCAAGCGAACAAGAACGCTTATCAGCGAAAGTATCTTGGCGGAGGCGCGCAGTTACATATCGGTGATAAGATCGGCAATCCGCTGTTTAAGAATTTGGCCAGCGACGATTTTCGACTGACTGCCGGCAGTCCCGCGATCGGCGCGGGGACGAATCTCGGCTACGAAATTGATTTCGACGACTGTCCGATTCCAAAAGGAGCGCCATCGATGGGCGCGTTTGAATTCCATGGAAGCAGAGGAAATTAACCGGCAGCGGCGGCATCGGCTTGTTCCTGTTGCTGGCGTTGCGCTTCGACGACCGGAGAGCAGGAGGTGTTCGCGGTCGCCAAACTGCTCAGGCCGTATCCAAAACCGGGAAGGGTGTTGTTCCATATCTTTT